>NZ_JAXHPF010000005.1:0-259035 GCF_034187745.1 Acinetobacter faecalis
AATCAAGGAATCAAGGAATCAAGGAATCAAGGAATCAAGGAATCAAGGAATCAAGGAAATATATCAACAATAAAGAAACAAACATTTTTTAGTTATATTTATTCATTTTTATAAATCGCCAAATTTCAGGCATAAAAAAACCGCTAAACGCGGTATATTTTTATGACCACTTTAAGAAAGTGGTCGGAGCAGTAGGATTCGAACCTACGACCCCCTGGTCCCAAACCAGGTGCACTACCAGGCTGTGCTATGCTCCGAATTGGGGTGAATGATGGGGCTCGAACCCACGACAACCGGAATCACAATCCGGGGCTCTACCAACTGAGCTACAATCACCGTTACAACAAGCTTTCAGATTCTATAATCAAACGAACCAAATGGCGCGCCTGACAGGATTCGAACCTGTGACCATCCGCTTAGAAGGCGGATGCTCTATCCAACTGAGCTACAGGCGCATTACCGCTGATATAAAATATCAAGCTTTCTTTGCCTTGAGGAATTGGTCGGAGCAGTAGGATTCGAACCTACGACCCCCTGGTCCCAAACCAGGTGCACTACCAGGCTGTGCTATGCTCCGATTCATCTCAGCTTGTATCGAACATCTCGTTCGGTACGGTGTGCATTCTAGGCGCGACGCCCAAAGACGTCAACACCTATATTTAAAAAAAATCAAAAAAATGCTTCAACCGTTTATTTATCAAGCATTTTAGATATTTTTCAATCAATTTTGTTGTTTCAATGCAGCACTAAAGCTCAACATTCGATCTAAAGGCAGTTTAGCACGTGTTGCTAAAGCAGAATCAACAAAAATTTCTTGATCCTTTTTTTGCAATACTTCTAAAATTCCATCCAATTCATTCATTGCCATCCATGGACAATGTGCGCAAGAACGACACGTTGCCCCTTCACCTGCTGTTGGTGCTTCAATAAGTATCTTATTTGGTACTGCCTGTTGCATTTTGTAGAAAATACCTCGGTCTGTAGCAACAATAAGTCTTTCATGTGGCAATGTTTCTGCTGCTTTAATTAATTGAGAGGTACTTCCAACAGCATCCGCCACTTCAATTACAGATTCAGGTGATTCTGGATGAACTAAAACTGCAGCATCTGGATATAAAGCTTTCATGGTTTCAATACCACGCGCTCGGAATTCCTCATGCACAATACATGAACCATCCCAAAGCAACATATCGGCACCTGTTTTCTTTTGGATATAACGCCCTAAATGCTGATCTGGTGCCCAAATAATTTTTTCACCCAAACTATCTAGGTGTTCAATAATTTCTACAGCACAACTTGACGTTACTACCCAATCTGCACGCGCTTTAACTGCCGCAGAGGTATTTGCATATACCACAACGGTATAATCTGGATGCTCATCACAAAACTTAGTGAACTCATCTACAGGACAGCCCAAATCTAAAGAACAAGTTGCTTCTAAAGTTGGCATAAGCACCGTTTTTTCAGGGGATAAAATTTTAGATGTTTCACCCATAAATTTTACGCCTGCAACCACAAGTGTTTTTGCGGGATGATCGCGACCAAAACGTGCCATTTCTAATGAGTCTGAAACACAACCACCTGTTAGCTCTGCTAACTCTTGTACTTCAGGATCACAATAATAATGCGCAACCAATACTGCATTTTGCTTTTCTAATTCTGCTTTTATTTGGGCAAATTTCTCTTGTTTAACTTCTTCAGTTAAATGAGAGTCTTTAGATTCACCTAAGCGATCTAAATGCGCCTGCACAATTGATTTAGCGTCATTGGCAATTAAATTGGTCGCATTATTCATAACAACGTCTTCTCTATCCATATTGCTTACTTGCTGTAAGCGATCCCAACATCCAGTCAATTTTATTTTCTTGACCAGTAAGTAAAAAACAATAGTTATAAAAAAGCCTCTCAACGGAGGCTTTTTATATTAAATTTTATGAACGATAATCTGCATTAATTTTTACGTAGTCATATGACAAATCGCAGGTATATACCGTATCTTTGGCTTGACCTCGACCTAAATCAACTCGAATGGTCATTTCAGCCTGAGCCATAACGCGGGCACCAGCTTCTTCCGTATAATCTTCTGCTGCACCACCATCTTTACAGATTTGCACATCATCTAACCAAACTTGAATTTTTTCAACATCTAAATTAGGAACGCCTGCATAACCAATTGCAGCTAAAATACGTCCCCAGTTTGGATCTGATGCGAAAATTGCCGTTTTAACTAAAGGTGAGTGTGCAATGCTATATGCAATATCGCAACATTCTTGAGTGTTTTCACCACCCTCAACAGCAACAGTAATAAATTTAGTTGCGCCTTCACCATCACGCACAATCAATTGTGCTAGACGTTTCATTACACGTGTTAAAACTTCTAAAACTTTTGAATAACGTACATCTTCAGGTGATGTAATTTCAGCACCACCTGCTTGACCTGTCGCAACAAAGATACATGAATCGTTTGTTGATGTATCACCATCTACCGTAATACGATTAAAAGATACATTCACTGTTTCATTTAAAAGTTGTTGTACTAGCTCACGACTAATTGGCGCATCTGTAGCCACATAGCTCAACATAGTCGCCATATTTGGGCGAATCATGCCTGCACCTTTTGAAATACCTGTCATAGTGTACGTAACACCATCTATTTCAAACTGCTCAGATGCACCTTTTGGTGTTGTATCTGTCGTCATAATGCCTGTTGCAGCATCTAACCAAGCGTTTTCATTGAGGCTTTCTAAAGCAGGCTGTAAACCATTTACTAAACGTTCAATTGGAAGTTGCTCACCAATCACACCTGTAGAAAATGGAAGAACTTCAGATCTAGATACGCCCGCAAGTTCTGCTAGCTTTGCACAAGTCGCTTCTGCATTTGCTATCCCCGTTTTACCCGTACCCGCATTGGCATTTCCTGTATTAATTACAAGGTAACGTGGGTTAGTAATTTTAAGATGTGCTTTAGAAATATGTACAGGCGCGGCACAAAATGCATTTTGCGTAAATACACCTGCAACATTTGAACCTTCTGTAAATTCAAAAATAACAAGGTCACGTCGGTTCTGGTAACGTACATACGCTTCTGCCGAACCAATTTTTACACCTTTCACCGCATGCATTTGCGGCATAGATACGTCACCTACAGCCATTTTGAAATTTCCAATGTAGTTTTATATAGAAAACCACAGCTTATTAGAAATTCATTGAAAAATCGAGCAAAAGCAAAGCAAGAGTGTAACTTTCTTCTATTTTATTTATAAAAAAACCAGCTTAGTCGCTGGTTTTAAATATCTAATAATTTTTAATTATTGTGCAACCAATAATGCTTTTTTAGCAACTTGCTGACTTTCTTCAGATAAAGCAGGATTAGATGCAACAATTCGATTTACTGTTGCCGATGTTGCTGCTGCAATTGCTTCAGTTTGAATTGATACAGGACGTTGATGTGGATTATCTATAGTGTATCTGATACCTGTACGTGGGCTTGCAACAGTTACCTTTCCATCTACAACTTGTGCTTGTGAAGTCGATTTAGCCGTATTTGCAAATGAAAGTGTTGGAATTGCCAATGCAGCAATCACGAATGTTTTTAATACTATTTTCATTGTATTTCCCATATCTAAATTTCAATCTGCCATTAAATACCACTTAATAAAGTGAACATCAACAACTCTTGAAACTCACTCAATTAATTTAGCTCTATTCATAACAAAAAAGCAGAACATTTTGCTCTGCTTTTTTGTTAAATAAAATTCAATATAAATTAAATTTTACCGTGACATTGTTTGTACTTCATACCAGAACCACATGGACATGGCGCATTTCGGCTTGCAGGTGCAACAATCTCTTGATTTTCAACAGGCGTAAATTCTGTTTCAGCTGCTTCAAAATCAAAATCAGGTACTTCAGAATGAGACAGATTAAGTTTCATTGCTTCAGCTTGTGCTTGTTGCTGTGCTTCCAATGCAGCTAACTCTTCTGCTGTTGGAACGTGAACACGTGATAAGTCCATTACAACATCAGACTTAATCACACCTAACATATTAATAAATAAGTTAAATGCTTCTTTTTTGTATTCTTGCTCAGGATTCTTTTGTGCATAACCACGTAAATGAATACCTTGGCGCAAATAATCCATTGCTGCAAGATGATCTTTCCAATGACGATCTAGCGAACCCAACATGAAATGACGTTCAAGCATTGCTGCTGACTCTGCACCCATTTGTTCACGACGGCTACGATAGCGTTGTAAAATTTCATCGTAAATACGTTCAACCAAAGCTTCTTCGTCTAAACGACGGTCTTCTTCAAGCCAACGCGTAATTTCCATTTCAACGCCAAAGTCTTCACGCAACGCTGCTTCCAAACCTGGAATATCCCATTGATCGTGAATAGATTCTGGTGGAATGTAGTTTGCTATTAAACCTTTCACAACTTCTTGATGCATTTCTTCAACGTATTCTTGAAGTGTACTTTCAGCAAGAATTTCATCACGTTGAGAATAAATAATCTTACGTTGTTCGTTGTTTACATCATCGTATTTCAATAAGTTTTTACGAATATCGAAGTTACGTGCTTCTACTTTACGCTGTGCATTTTCAATAGAGCGAGACACCATTTTGTGTTCAATCGCTTCATCTTCCGTTAAGCCCATCGCACGCATCATACTTACAATACGATCACCTGCGAAAATACGCATTAAGTCATCTTCAAGAGATAAGTAGAAACGTGAAACACCTGGGTCACCTTGACGACCTGCACGACCACGAAGCTGATTATCAATACGACGTGATTCATGACGTTCTGAACCAATAATGTGTAAACCACCAGATGCAAGTACAGCATCGTGGTTCTTTTCCCACTCAGCTTTTAAACGAGCTTCATCTTCAGCCGTTGGGTTTTCAATTTTGGCAAGTAATGCTTTCCAGTTACCACCCAAAAGAATATCTGTACCACGACCCGCCATGTTTGTTGCAATAGTTACTGCACGCGGAGCACCCGCTTGCGCAATAATATCTGCTTCACGCTCATGCTGTTTCGCATTTAATACTTCATGTGTAATACCAGCTTCTTTTAGCTTATCCGATAAAATTTCAGATGCTTCAATAGTTGCAGTACCAATAAGAATTGGCGCAACACCTGATTCATGAATGCGTTGAATTTCTTTAATAATTGCAGAATATTTGCCGTTACGATTTAAATAAATTAAATCGTTTTCATCTTTACGCACCATTGGGCGGTGTGTAGGAATAAGAACAACATCTAAACCATAAATTTCTTTCATTTCTGCAGCTTCAGTATCTGCAGTACCCGTCATACCAGATAATTTTCTGTATAAACGGAAATAGTTTTGGAATGTTGTTGTTGCCAAAGTTTGGTTTTCAGGCTGAATTTCTAAGCCTTCTTTCGCTTCTACTGCTTGATGCAAACCTTCAGACCAACGACGACCTGGCATCGTACGACCTGTATTTTCATCGACAATAATGATTTCACCATCGTTAATGATGTATTGAACATTACGTTGATATAAATAATGTGCACGAATTGCAGCCGTCACGTGATGAACAAGGTTTAAGTTAGAAGATGAATATAAACTCTCACCTTCTGCTAATAAACCCATTGAAATCAGTTCATCTTCAACTGTTTCAAAACCAATTTCAGTCATTTCAACTGAACGTTGTTTCTCATCAATCCAGAAATGTCCACCATCTGCCACTTTTTCTTCTTTCTGTGGCTTCAATTTTGGCGGAATCGCATTAATTGCCGCATAAAGCTGTGAAGAATCTTCACTTTGACCCGAAATAATCAATGGAGTACGTGCTTCATCAATTAAGATCGAATCGACCTCATCGATAATTGCATAAACTAAACCACGTTGTTTCTTTTCACCTAAAGAAAACACCATGTTGTCACGAAGGTAATCAAAGCCAAATTCGTTATTTGTACCGTAGGTAATATCTGCTTTGTAAGCTTCAGATTTTTCCATTGGATCTTGCATTGAGTAAATAACACCAATGCTTAAACCTAAGAATTCGAATAATGGACGGTTTAATTCAGCATCACGTTGCGCCAAATAGTCATTCACGGTAATTACGTGAACACCTTGACCACTAATTGCATTTAAATAGCAAGCAAGCGTACCCATAAGCGTTTTACCTTCACCGGTACGCATTTCTGCAATTTTACCTTCGTGAAGTGTAATACCACCTACTAACTGAACATCATAATGACGCATTCCCATAATACGTTTTGCTGCTTCGCGGCAGACTGCAAACGCTTCTGGTAATAGCTTATCTAGGCTTTCGCCCTTGTTATAGCGTTGTTTAAATTCTTCGGTTTTTGCAGATAAGTCCGCATCACTTAAAGCTGATATCGTCGGCTCGAGCGCATTAACTTTTTCAACAATTTTGCGCATGCGTTTAAGTTCGCGCTCATTTTTAGTACCGAAGATTCCTCCGATCAGACTTGCCAACATGAATAGACTCTCTAAATCTTGCTTATCAAAATAAGTTTTTCTTAGTCTTTATTATGGTGCTAGAAATTTGAAGTACAAGGGTTTTGCACAAAACCAATATAAAAATAATCTTCGCGTTACTAAGCACTGAAATCTAAGTGCCAACAATGTATCAAATTTTAATCTTTCTATATATAGATAAGTCCTGATTTTCTCGTTTGTTTTTTTATTCAATAAAAACTGACATATCCTATTTAGAAATAAGTCATTAAATATTTTATAAATTAACCTTCTTGTTTTATCCAAAAATATTACAAAAAATGAATCAATCCAATGCAATAAAATACTTTTACTTTCCTATTAATAACTTCAATCTTTTCAAACAAAAAAGGATTCAACTAAAACGAGTCGAATCCTTTTTTTACTTTCAACAATGAATAATTAAATTAATTGCGTTTTTCTAAAGGCACCCAATCAATTACCCAAGCAGATTTCATTCCTAAACTTGCATCAGCCGCAATTTTCTTACGTGACGCATCGGCAGTTTCACGGTCTTTAGATGGCCCAACCATAATTCGAATCCCTTTAGATGTTGGACTCTTCGTTACTTTGTAGCCTTTTGCCCGAAGTTTTGCAGCTACAGCATCTGCATTTGCTTCATTTGCAGCAAGCGCAACTTGTACCATCCACTGCTTATCGCCATTTTCGAGTAAATCCCGTGCTTTTTTAGCCTCGGCATTTTTCTTTTCTTCGGCTTTACGTTTCTCATCCGCTTTGCGTTTTTCTTCAGCCTTACTTTTTTCTTCAGCTTTACGCTGCTCTTCTTTTTTCTTCTCGTCTGCTTTACGTTTTTCTTCAGCTTTCAACTTTTCATTGGCTTTTTGCTTTGCCTCAGCTTCAGCTAATTTCTTTTGTTCCGCTTGACGGGCTAATTCAGCTTGACGTTTTTTCTCAGCTTCTTTCTTGGCATCATCCGCCTTTAACTGATTTGCCTTTTGTTGCTCCAATTTCTTTTGAGCCGCAAGTTTTTCTTCAGCTAAACGTTTCTGCTTTGCTTTTTCATCTTCAATGAGTTCTGGTGGAATATTGTCTGAACTTTGATTTACACCGTTACGATGTGCATTAATTGCAGCATATTCTTCTGCGGCTTTACGTGCAGCTTCAGCTTCAGCTTGTTGCTGAGTTGCTAAAAACTCTGCTGCCCGTGCTTCTTGTTCTGCAACCGCTTTTTCACGTGAACGCTTCTGCTCTTCAAGTAAACGTTTTTCTGTTTCAACATCCACAGTTAAAGGCTGAAGTTGAATCATTTCACTTTCAGTAGTTTTTTGTTGTGTTTGCTGAGCAAGCTCAACTTGTTGCGGTGCATTGACATTATTTTGATGTATTTCTTCCTTGCCTTTTAGAAGTAAGGCCGCCAATAAAACACCACCACCTAATAAAACAACGCCACCCATCCAGCGTTGCTTGTTATTCATTGACATTCTTCCAAATACTCCCATACGGCTTCTAATGTATGGAATGATCCACACACCAAAATCAGCTGATTATTTTTTGATTCATCAAGTGCCGATTTAAATGCCAATTTAACACTTTCAAAGTGTTCTATATTTTGTCCTTTCAGCGCATCATCAAGTTGAGAAATTTCTGCTGCTCGAGGGACTGTTAATTGTGCAATTTTCCACATTAATACAGTATCTTTCAACAACTGTGCAACAGAATTTATGTCTTTATCTGTCAACATCGAGAAAACACTCACGACTTCAGTGAACTGTTTATTGTAATTCAAATAGTTTTTCAATTGTTTTAATAAGAACTCAACACCATGCGGATTATGTCCTGCATCAAAAATTACAGTCTTATTTTTTATTTGTCGAATTTCAAATCGACCTGCTAATTTAGCTTGCTGAATACCGTCTTCAATAGCTTCTTGTTTTATTTCTAAACCGCTTACCAAAATGGCAGCAACAGCAGTTGAAATATTTTCTAGTGCCAATGAACCTAATGGCAACTTTAATGTACAACCCGTAGATGCAAACATCCACGCCTGACCATCTTCAGTAAAGCGATAAAAATAATCACGATTTACCGCATATAAAGGTGCATTACATTCTTGAGCTTTATTTAGAATTGCTTGCGGAATATCTTGAGATCCACCAAAAATAACTGGAATATTCGAACGAATAATTCCTGCTTTTTCAAAAGCAATTTTCTCAATGGTATCGCCCAACCAATCTGTATGATCTAAACCGATATTGGTAATAACAGCAACATTTGGGTTTACAACATTTACAACATCTAAACGACCACCTAAACCAACTTCAAGCACCCACGCATCACATTGTTGATCTTTAAAGATTACAAAAGCTGCAAGTGTAGTTGCTTCAAAGAATGATAAAGATAAATCACATTCACGGCGTGCAATATCAACTTGAACAAAGGCATCGACCAGTGTTTGGTCATCTACTTCTATTCCCGATAATTTTACACGTTCATTAAAACGGTAAATATGCGGAGATTGGTAAAGTCCAACATTATAACCCTGGGCTTTTAATATCGCTGCCAAAGTTGTTGTCGTTGAGCCTTTACCATTTGTTCCTGCAACAGTAAAAACTTTTGCTCGAGGACTTGTTACACCCAGCTTTTCAGCAACAGGAATAACGCGTTCCAAACCTAAATCAATACCCGTAACGTGAACATGGCTCCAATAATCGAGCCATGTGTTTAAACAGTCTGTCGCAAGTGGTGCTTTATTCAAGGCAAATTCATCAATTTCGTCACAATGCGATATACAGTATCACGTAATGCATGACGGTGTACGATTTGATCGATTACACCATGATCAAGTAAATACTCAGCACGTTGGAACGGTTCTTCCAATTTTTCACGTACTGTTTGTTCAATTACTCGTTTACCCGCAAAACCAATCATTGCTTTAGGTTCTGCAATATGAACATCACCTAACATTGCTAATGATGCAGTTACACCGCCATAAACTGGATGTGTTAATACCACAATGTACGGTAAACCAGCTTCTTTCATACGTTGAATTGCAGCAGATGTACGTGCCATTTGCATAAGAGACAACATGCCTTCTTGCATACGTGCGCCACCAGAAGCAGCAAAGCAAATTAAAGCTTGTTTAGATTGAATAGCACGTTCAGCAGCTTGTACAAAACGGTCACCAACAACTGTACCCATTGAGCCACCCATAAAGTCAAACTCAAAAGCACATGCAATCATAGATACATTTTTCAAAGTACCTTGCATTACAACCAATGCTTCAGTTTCACCAGTTTTAGCTTGAGCTTCAGACATACGGTCTGGATAAGCCTTGCTATCTACAAACTTAAGCGGATCTTTGGCTTTAAATTCCTGACCAAGTTCGTTATCTACTTGATCAAAGAACCAAGTTAAACGTTCACGAGCTTTCATACGTAAATGTTCATCACATTGTGGACAAACATAAGCATTGAAAGACATTGCTGTACGTGTAACTAAAGAATGACACTCAGGACATTCAATAGTTGGTTCTGTAAATGTAGATTTATAGACTTCTTGTTCATCTGGAACATGAATACTTGGAACAGCACGATCTGTCCACGGCGTAGTAGGGCTAAGAATCTTCCCTGTTTTCACTTCTTGACTCATACTAACTCATCGAGCGCAGCTCGAAGCTCCTTAACTTTATTAACCGTTTCTATAGCGGCTTGTTCTGGTGTTAAGTTCGCAAATTGTTTTACAAAAGCACTTCCAACAATTACAGCATCTGCCACACCACCAATTGCTTTTGCAGAGGCAGCATCGCTAATACCAAAACCAACACCAACTGGAATATTTGTTTCAGTTTTAATTTTTTGGATACGTGCAGTAACTTCAGAAACATCTAATGTTGCCGCACCTGTAACCCCTTTCAAAGATACATAGTAGATAAAACCACTTGCCTGTTTCACAACGTGTTTAATTCGTTGTTCTGTGGATGTTGGTGCTAATAAGAAAATTTGATCCATATCAAACTTTTTCAAAACAACATTTAGATCGTGAGCTTCTTCAGGTGGTAAATCCACAAGTAGAACACCATCTACACCACATTCATTGGCATAAGATACAAATTTTTCATAACCAAGAACTTCAACAGGATTTAAATAACCCATTAAAACAACTGGTGTTTCTGTATCTTTTTGACGGAACTCTTTCACCATATTCAAAGCATCTAGGGTATTTGTTCCACCTGCCAATGCACGTTCTGCTGCAAGGGCAATGACTGGACCATCTGCCATAGGGTCTGAAAATGGAAGTCCAAGTTCAATCACATCTACCCCTGCTTCAACCATATTATGCAATAATGTAACAGTTACTTGCGGTTGAGGGTCACCTGCCATGACATACGAAACTAAAGCCTTACGCTGTTGAGATTTAAGTTGTGCAAATCGAGTGGCTAAACGTGACATAGGGTTGTACATTCCTTGAATTATTTAAAACTGAGGAGTTGCTTTTGTAGAAATACAAGACAATGCATTGTAACGCTATTTTTTACTCGATGAATAGCTCTCAATTCTTGCTTTTGATATTCCATTTGCAAATATTCTCGCTCAGAACAATCCGAAAGATACATTTACCGATATTTCGTTTTTTTACACAATGATCAAAGATGCCTATTTTTCGCTTTTCTAAATTTTCCAATCATTTAGATAAACTTAGATTTATTTAAAAATATTGATAAAAATAAATTGCTTAGCAATTACATTTAAAAATGACTGAAATAGCAAAACCTGCATTATACTAATAGCATTCTTCTCTTTTTTATCTCCTATGACCTCCCATCACTCAACAAAAGTGCATGCTCGCGCAATTGCATTGCTACCTCTTATTGTTTTTTTATCGTTGTTTTTAGGCAGTGGCATTTATCACTCCATCATTGGAACAGAGTTTGCTTTTTACCAAATTAAGGCACCTGTCGCAGCTATTCCTGCAATTATTGTGGCTGTTTTATTGTATCGAGATAAGCTAAACATCGGCATTGAAGAGTTTCTAAAAGGTGCAAGCCATCCAAACTTAATTCTAATGTTTATGGTCTTTATGCTTGCAGGTGCATTTGCCAGTACAAGTAGTGCAATTGGTAGCGTAGATGCAACTGTGCAATTTGGTTTATCTATCATCCCTCCTTCTTTTGTACTTCCAATGCTATTTCTAATTGCTGCATTTATTGCAACAGCAATGGGAACATCTATGGGAACCATTGCAGCATGTGCGCCTATTGCTTTTGGCTTTTCTCAAGCAACAGATATTGCACCTGTTTTAGCCATTGGTGCAGTCGTTGGCGGAGCAATGTTTGGCGATAATTTATCTATGATTTCTGATACAACAATTGCCGCAACAAACAGTCAGAAGGTTCAACTTCGAGATAAATTTAAGGTCAATGTTTGGATTGCTGTTCCTGCATCAATTATTACTATTTTTATATACATGATGCTCACACAAAGCTCTCAAGCAATTACATATAAAGATTATGACCTTTGGCTAATTCTTCCTTATGTTACTGTATTTATTCTGGCATTCACACGTTTGCATGTATTGGCAGTTTTAACCATTGGTGTAATTCTATCTGGAATTATTGGCTTAGTTGATTCATCAAGCTTTAACGTTTTAAAGTTTAACAATGCCATTTATGATGGTTTTGTAAGCATGTTCGAAGTGGCTCTACTTTCTATGTTCTTAGGTGGCTTATCTGCCATTATGCAAAAGGAAGGCGGTTTAGAATGGCTCATTCAACGTATTTATAAAATCACTCAATTATTTAAAGTTGGTAGGCAACGTGCAGGTGAAATTGGAATTAGCCTTCTTGTGATTTTCTCTAACTTATTTGTTGCCAATAACACAGTTGCTATTATTTTATCTGGAGATATGGCACGAGAAGTTGCTAAAGAATATGGCGTAAATCCTAAACGTGCTGCAGCATTATTGGATATTTTTTCTTGCGTAATTCAAGGCTTAATTCCTTATGGTGCACAACTTCTATTAGCATGCTCTATTGCAAAAATATCACCAGTGGAACTTATTGGAAGTATTTATTACTGTTGGGTACTTGCCATATTTGCGGTATTCGCCATTATTTTCCATTATCCAAAATTTAAACAAGCCTAAAGTTTCTAAGCGGTCTATATGACCGCTTTTTTATGACTGTTTATTTATCCGTATATCTTTGTAATATTTGATCAAATAACACCACATAATTCTGTGACGAATAGTTTTTATTCAACAAACCACTTTTTAAGTTTATTATATCCCCCTTTAAAAGTTGAGCCTTTAGCTTAACCCACCTAATTCATATCAAAGCGTGCTGTTTATGCCTTTTAAAACAAAACTACATAGTCATGGATACTTCATTGCGGTAAATGCAATTATTGCAATGTTAATTGCTTGCAGATACTTCTTTGTGATGCCTGAAATTCCAAGCGATCTTTTAGGTTTTAGCTTTTTAGTGTCGAGTGTCATATCTCATATGGCAACATTAACTGCACTTATTGGTTTAATCCTAATTCCATTGTTGTTACTTCCGACAATTGCTCGTCGTTTAATTATTTCAGGCATAAGCTCTTTCATCTTAATTACACTGTTTATTGATACGATTGTTTTTTCTCAATATCGTTTCCATATCAGTATGGTGATGCTTGAACTTGTGATGTCAGGGCAAGTTGTAAGCTTTCCATTATCTACATGGCTCATGACCATTTTCGGCATTTTAGCGTTGTGGGCTTTACAGTACACATTGATTGTAAAATTAGATAAAAACATTCCACTTCCACATTGGAAACTGGGTAAAAAATTTGCTTGGATCACCTTTATTACCCTATTAATTTCTCATGGTATTCACATTTGGGCGGCAGCTAATGTCTATCAACCTGTAACCATGACCAAAAAATATTTACCATTGTTCCAGCCATCATCTTCAACAGCAACTATGCGTAAAATGGGTTGGATTGATGAAGAGGCAATTAAAAAACAACAAGAGATGAAAATCACCAGTAATAGTGATTTGAACTATCCGTTACAGCCAATTCAAGCTCAACCTGTAAGCAAACCAACTAACATCGTGTTTATTGTGGTGGATTCTTGGCGTGCAGATACCTTCAATGCAGAAGTTAGCCCAAATATGTGGGCATACGCACAAAAAGGTAAAATATTACAAAATCATTTATCCACTGGTAGCGCAACTCGTACAGGAATTTTTGGTTTATTTTACGGCATCCCAGGTACATATTGGCATAGCGTTTTATCAAATCGTAAAACTCCAGTCTTCATGGATCGTTTACAAGCTATGGACTATCAATTAGGTATTTTTGCTGCCGCTAAACTCACAAATCCAGAATTTGATCGTACTGTATTCGCCAAAGTACCAAATTTACGTATTAGTTCTGCAGGCCGCTCTCCTGATGGTTTAGATGTCGGTTTAACGCAGGACTGGTTAACATGGTTCGATAAACGCGATAAAAACAAACCAACTTTCTCATTCTTATTCTACGATTCACCTCATGGATATGCTTTCCCAAATGACTATCCTCATCAATTTAAGCCAATGCTTGAAGAAGTGAATTATCTAAAACTTAGCAATGATACAGATCGCTCTTTAATGATGAATCGCTATAAAACAAGCGTTCATTATGTCGATAGCATTGTGAAACAAGTACTAGATAAAATTAAAGCCTCAGGTGATGAAGAAAATACGCTTGTAATTATTACAGGCGATCATGGTCAAGAAGTAAATGACAACATGGAAAATTTCTGGGGTCATAATGGCAACTTTACAGATCCTCAAGTCAAAGTTCCTTTTGCAATTATTGGTCCAAAAATCAATACTTCGGGCATTATGAATTGGAGTGATGATACATTTACAAGTCATCAAGATGTCGTACCAACGCTTATGAAACATTATTTAGGCGTGACCAATAACATCAAAGATTACTCTGTAGGTGAAGACTTGATGAGCTCAGAAGTAAAACGTGATTGGATTCTTGCATCAGGTTATAGTCGTTATGCAGTAATCACCAAGCAAGATATTTTAGAAGTTGGTGCTGTGGGTCAATATGAGTTCTTAGACAAGTCGAATAAACCG
This sequence comes from Acinetobacter faecalis, assembly GCF_034187745.1. Taxonomy (NCBI): domain Bacteria; kingdom Pseudomonadati; phylum Pseudomonadota; class Gammaproteobacteria; order Moraxellales; family Moraxellaceae; genus Acinetobacter; species Acinetobacter faecalis. The sequence goes on from NZ_JAXHPF010000005.1 coordinate 14,568, forward strand.
ATTAAAGGTCAGCAATTTAATGGTCAATATTTACAAAGTGCTTTAGAACAAATGAGTCGCTTTAATAAATAAGCGCGAAATAACACCAAATAAAAAGGCTTCTTTAAGAAGCCTTTTTTATTGCTTGAGTTTTAACTCAATTCACGAAAATCTATAACTACCATTTCGCATAATGCTGTTCAATTAAGCCATATTGTTCATTAAAAATAATTTTTTGACCATCTTGTAAAACAGTGCCACTAATCTTGGCTTGCCACTGACTAAACTGACTTCCAACCAATCTTAAATTTAAATTTTCATAACGGCGCCAGCCCGTCGTAACGGTCAAATTTAAAGATTCATCTAAAGATTGAATTATCCACTGCGCATCTGAAACTTGCTGAAATAAAACATCAGATAATGCATATAACTGACCATTCACCCACAAGCTATTTTCATTACCAAAGCTTTCATTTACACCTGATGCTAAGTTAATGCCTATACGATTATTTTGCTCATCCCAAAAATTACAAGATAACCAAAACCACGCTGTTTCAGGTCTTAAAAAACCACAAGTATCATCTAAAGCAACAAAAGTACGATCATTAAATTGAATAACCTGACCTTTCTTATTCTTGAAAAATCCCTCACAAGCAAGCGTGGTTAATTTTTGCGTATACGTCCAACCATTAATACCATTTGGGCTACACAAGCTTAGAGGTGTTGTTCCAGCACAAAATGTTCTAACACTTAAAATAATTTCACCATATTTTGATACGGTGATATAACGTGCCCCATTCGCATGCTGCATTTCAATTTGATAAGGATTATTTAAAAAATAACTTTGATTAAATAGAGGCTGTTCATCGAGTTTTGTATTTCTAGCAAATGCATTTATCGCATTCCATTCTAAAACATCATTACGTTCATGATCATAAATATAGAAAAAACCGTGCCCTGCCCATGCAATATCAACAATCGCAACACCTATACTGTAATGTTCATGTTGAATAGAACAAAATTTAAATTTTTTATATTTTAGACGCTTACGCCACCCGACTAAAGAATTTCCATATGGTGTTTTATAATCGTATTTACTAACATCAATACTTAATGGTAGTTCTGAAAAGCGACCATAACGAGGCTGTCCATTCGATTGAATCAAATCCATTTTTGACAATCCTTAATCACTTAAATCCATACAATTTTAAAGGCTTTAACACCTCATATTTTTAAAATAGCAAATTAACACTCAATATTCAAAACCTATATGAATTATGTGAATTTGCCATAAATAATAGACTCATAATCAGTGTTCATCTAGCATCAGATATGTATTTTCCCAATGGTTAGTTTCAATACTTTTTGCAGAATCATACTCTACCAATTCAATATAACGCCCATGGACATGATCAATTGCAATACAGTCATCTACATCTAAAACTCGGTCTGTATGCTGTTTTTGCCAATGTTGTGCAAAATATGCCTTACCTTTTTGTTTAGCGACCATTGCATTTTGTGCAACCACTAAAACATAGCGATGTAACTCGCCAAATTCACGTGAATCATAGCCACCTAAATTAATTAAAAATAGTTTTTGATTTTCTTGATTTGGTGCAGCATCACTAAATTGTACTTGATATTTTCTACCTTCAAATTCCACACTATTTATTTTTGCCCAAGCATCTATATGTAAACCTTTTTGTTCACCAAACCATGCATTTTTTAATTGAGGGTAGATATCTTTTAATGTTTCGCCCACTGCAAGCACAACATCATGTACTTCCGTGTTTGCACGTGTATGACGACCACCGAGCATGGCAATAAATAAGCTTGGCATAAAAAATTCCATTGGCTTTTGGCTAGGAATTTAATCATACGTCAGCTATATATTTCATGCCATTTAATAATCGTAGATGAGTATTTTATTTATTTTTGACAATAAAAAATCGCACTTTCGAGTGCGATTAATCTTTGGATTACCTCTCCCCAACCCTCTCCTGTAAGGAGAGGACTTAAAGGAAATTACATCTCTACCATTTCCACGCCATCAATACGTGCAACTGTCATTAAATCTTTATCACCACGACCTGAAACCGTCGCAATAATAATTTGATCTTTAGACATCGTTGGCGCAAGTTTCGTTACATATGCCATTGCATGAGAGCTTTCTAATGCAGGAATAATACCTTCAATTTGCGTTAAATCACGGAAACCTTGAAGCGCTTCATTGTCATTAATTGGCACATATTCAACACGGTTCATATCTTTTAAGAAACTGTGTTCAGGACCAACACCAGGGTAATCTAGACCCGCTGAAATTGAATGCGTTTCAATAATTTGACCTTGATCATCAGACATTAAATAAGTACGGTTACCATGAAGTACGCCCACATGACCTGCATTTAACGGTGCAGAATGTTTACCTGTTTCAATGCCGTAGCCTGCTGCTTCAACACCGTACATTTTCACATCTTGGTCATTTAAGAATGGATAGAACAGGCCCATTGCATTTGAACCACCACCGACACAAGCAACAAGCGCATCAGGTAAGCGACCTGCTTGTTCTTGAATTTGACGACGTGCTTCACGACCAATAATCGATTGGAAATCACGTACCAATTGTGGGTATGGATGTGGACCTGCAACTGTACCAATTACATAGTAAGTTGAATCAACATTTGTTACCCAGTCACGCATTGCTTCGTTCATGGCATCTTTTAATGTTTTAGAGCCACTTTCTACAGGAACAACTGTCGCACCCAACAAACGCATACGATATACGTTCATTGCTTGACGTTTAACGTCATCAGCCCCCATAAATACAACGCATTCAAGACCTAAACGTGCTGCAATTGTTGCTGTTGCAACACCATGTTGACCTGCGCCTGTTTCAGCAATAATACGTTTTTTACCTGAAAGTTTTGCAAGAAGCGCCTGACCAATTGTGTTATTTATTTTGTGAGAACCTGTATGGTTTAAGTCTTCACGTTTTAAGTAAATTTGTGCACCACCGAGTTCTTTCGACCATCGCTCTGCATAATATAAAGGACTTGGGCGACCGACATAGTACGCCAAGTCACGGTCAAATTCTGCCAGAAACTGTTCGTCATCTTTCATGCGAAAATAGAGTTTTTCTAAATCCTCTAAAGCCGCCATAAGAGTCTCTGACACAAAACGTCCGCCATGAATACCGAAATGCCCTTTTTGATCTGGGAATTGGGTATAGTCAACTTGACTGTTATGACTTTTATTTTGCTGATCCACGATGGACTCCTTGCATAAATTGTTCAATGAGTTGTTGGTCTTTTATACCTTTTGCGGACTCTACGCCTCCGCTGACATCTACGGCATATGCCTTGGTCGTCTTTATAGCGTTTTCAATATTTTCAGGTTTTAATCCACCTGCCAATATTAATGGAATATCAAGTTGTGGGAACTGTGACCAATCAAAAGAATGTCCTGTCCCACCTTTTAGCTCAGGATGCCAAGCATCCAAAAGCATAGCACTTGCACCCACTTGTTGATATTGCTTAATCATTGAAATTACATCTAAATCTGGTTTCACTTGAATGGCTTTATACCAACGTCTGCCTGTAACTTTCGCAATGTGTTGGCATTGTTCAGGTGATTCATCACCATGAAATTGAATAACATCTAAAGATACTGTTTTTAATACTTCTAATATTTCTTCGCTAGATGCATTCACAAATAAGCCAACTGTTTGTACATAAGCAGGTACATGTTTTACAAGTTCTTGAGCTAATTCAACACTAACATGTCTAGGGCTTGGTGGAAAAAATACAAAGCCAATTGCATCTGCACCAGCATCTACAACAGATTTAATATCTTGAATTCGTGTGATTCCACATATTTTTACACGAGTACGCATGTTTTGTTGCTCTTGCCATGCCTTGTTTATAGCCCATCTATAAATATTGAAGGCGAATCATTGTAATGCAATTTTTCAAGCTTGCGTAAAGTTCATACGCAATATTCTTGACGAAGATTGTGTATTTCACATGCTAACTTTATACTTCGCGCGAATGCAATAAGTCTTAGCCATGGCTATAGGGAAGTTGGTGCGAATCCAACACTGCCCCCGCAACGGTAAAATGAAAAGCTTATCTTTATAAATTGAACAATTTACACCACTGCAATTTTTTGTGGGAAGGTGGATAAGTAGATTGATAGTTCGATCACATTTAAGTCCGGATACCAGCTTATTGTGCCCTTTAACTCAATCATTCACGGGGGGTGAATGTATGGAGCGCATCAATCATGTCTACACTTTTTCAACCTACTGCCCTTGTGGGTGCAATCGCTATTGCGATGGGTTTTTCAACGTCTGTATCAGCAACGACTGAAGCTCAAACTTCTGCAAAATCTTCTTTAAGCACGATTGTGGTTACAGCTTCTCGTAGTGAACAAAATATTGAAAATGTGCCTGCGCGTATTTCAATTATTGAGCCTAAAGTTTTAGATCAATCCCCTATTGCATCTTTACCGTACTTATTAATTAATGATGCATCAATCAATATGGTTCAGACTGGCGGATATGGACAGCAAGCTTCTATTTTTTTACGTGGAACTGAGTCTGATCATACTTTAGTCATGCGTGATGGTGTTCGTTTAAATACACCTTCTCAGGGTTCAGCATCAATTCAATTTATTGACACAACAGACCTGAAGCAAATTGAAGTTCTTAAAGGACCGGCATCTGTACTTTATGGTACTGATGCTATTGGTGGTGTAATACAACTTGTATCTAAAACACCGGTAAAAACAGGTGCATTTGTTACAGGCGAAATTGGTGAAAATAAAACTTATAAATCAATTGTAGGTGCCGACTTTGCTGAAAATGGTTTGTATGCACAAATTCGCGGTCAACGTTTAGAATCTGATGGCACTGAAGTATTAAGCAACAGTAATCAAAAATATGCATATGATCAAAAAGGATACAGCGCAAAATTTGGTGTCGACAAAGAAGCTTTTTCCGCATCTTTAGATTACAGCCAAAATGAAGGAAATGGTGCTTACAACTTAAACGGCAATTTAGTTTCACAAGATTTTCAAAATGAAATTGTGAACTTAAAGGGTAAGGTTAAAATCACATCAGATCTTGAATTAAATGCCCGTTTATCACAGTTTAAAGATGATTTAGATCAAATGGACAAGCCTGACTTTGTTCACAATACCTCTAAAGAAGCTGAAGTTTATGGAAAATGGCAATTCACACCTTCTCAAAATATTCTAATGGGAGTAACTCATAAAAATATTGAAGCAGATATTTTATCTAAAAGTGATTGGGATCCTATGTACGATGTTGAATACAGTCGTAAAAACAACAGCACAGGCTATTTTGCTCAACATCAATACCAAGTAAATAATATCGATACGCAATTTGGCATTCGCTTAGAAGATGATGAACGTTTCGGCTCACATACCGTTGGTCAAGGGGCTGTAAGATATCACTTTAGCCCATCTACAAGTATCTATACCAATATTGGTAGCTCATTTAGAGCACCAAGTATGAATGATTTATATGCAAAAAATTGGGGTGGCAACCCAAACCTAAAACCTGAAGAAGGCTTTTCATATGAAGTTGGTTTAGATCAGAAAGTTACTGAAAACTCTGTAATTTCTTTATCTGTATATCGTAATGAAGTAGACAATCTGATTACTTCAAAAAACAACACTTTAATTAATGTAAATAAATCTGAATTTACAGGTGGTGAAGTTTCTTATAAATGGAGTGCAAATGATTTATTCTTAAATGCTTCATATGCTTATGTACAAGCAAAAAATGCAGAAACAAATGAAGATTTGCAAAAGCGCCCTCGTCAAAAAGCAACACTATCAGCAGGCTTACAAAATGAGGTTTATGGAATTAGCACTTCTATAGTTGGTAGCTCTAAGTCTAAAAGTTATAGCACTCAATACAATAACCCGGGTTATGCAACAATCGATGTAAATGCTTACTGGAATATAAACCCCAATATTAAACTATTCACTAATATTGAAAATATTGGTGATGTTCAATATGAAACTGAATACTCTAGTGGGAATGGTATTTATTACATCAACGGTGGTCGCCAAGCTTCTGTTGGTGTGACTTTCAAATACTAATGTACAGATAGTAAAAACTAAGGATAATGTCTAAAGGCATTATCCTTTTTTATTCTTCCCCTATTTCAAACATTTAAAGGAACAATCATGGGACACCGTTTAAGCAAAATTTACACCCGCACAGGTGACTCAGGAACAACAGGACTAGGAGATGGTTCACGCGTTTCAAAAGATGACCTACGAATTGAAGCATTAGGCGATGTAGATGAACTCAACTCAAGTATTGGTGTATTACGCTCACAAATTGCTGTAAGTACAATTGAAGACAAAGCAACTTGGGATAAATCTTTAAGCCTTATTCAACACTGGCTTTTCGACTTAGGTGGCGAAGTTTGCATTCCAAACTTTAACTTGGTTCAACCCGTTGCCATTGAATACTTAGAAAATGAAATTGACCGTTTAAATGAAGATCTCCCAATGTTAAAAGATTTTATTTTACCGTCAGGTTCATTGGCATGCAGTTATGCACACCAAGCGCGTGCTGTTTGCCGTCGTGCAGAACGCAGATTAATGGCTGTTCACTCTCGTGATAAAAACATTCAAGCACCCTCTTTGCAATTATTAAACCGATTATCAGATTGGTTATTTGTGGCATCTCGTGCATTACAACGTGCTGAAGGTGGTACTGAAGTGCTTTGGCAAAAAAATATTAACGAAACAATTTAAGCGTATAATTCAATTAAACGCTTTGAGAAAAATCCTATGCGAATTATTGGACATCGTGGCGCACGTGGTGAAGCACCTGAAAATACTTTAGGCGGGTTTCAATATATTCAAGATTTAGGTATTCGTGCGGTGGAATTTGATGTTCGACAACTCAAAGATGATGCACTCATCATCATGCATGATGACCAAATGATTCGCACAACGGGACAAAATAAATCACTCTATGAATGTACATCGGGTGATTTATGCAACTATGACCAATCTCACACATGGGACAATTGGAATGCTTTTGAAGCTACTCCATTGCTCGACCATACCCTCAAAATCATTCACAATTTTGATCACATTGAAGTTGAAGTCAAAGCGGTCAATTCTGAATATGATGCAAATAAGTTGGTAGAAATATTACAACAGCAACTTATCGGATTTGAACATTCTGCTGTTATTACAAGTTTTGACACCAAAATTCATCAAGCACTCAATCATCAAAAATCTTCTTTTAAGCATGGTTTACTCATTGAAGATGACATTAAACATCGTGCAATTGATCAGGCTTTAGAACTTGGATGCTGCCAAATTGGTTGGATGAATCAACTTGCCACAAATGAGATGATTTCTGCGACACAAGAAGCCAATTTAGCGATTAGTGTTTGGACGGTAAATGATGTTAAACGCGCCCAAGAATTACGTCACTTAGGTATTAATGGTTTAATCACCGATTATCCAAAAGAAATGCTAAAAGCACTTCACCAAAAAACATAAGCAATTGACTTAGAGCCTTTATTTCCAAGTGTTTTCATTGGTTTTCGAAAATCGTTAATTTATTTGAAAGCTTTTTTAAACTTCGATAAAACCAATCATTCCTCTGGTTATTTTTGTATCAACTTAACACAATACAACTGTACAATAATTATGGTGCATCTTTTTAAAACCATGCTAAGATGCAAAGAATTACAGCTTATTTTTATAAGAAGCTAAGGCTAGTTTTATAACCTGCAAAGGTTCTAGGAGTACTGTTGGAGATGAATGCTCCCCTACCAAAAGCCCCAATCAACTGGATTGCAGTTTTTGCATTGGTGTTTTTACCTATTGTTGCGATAATCGCTATCCCACTTTACGCATTTCAGCACGATTTCAGCGTAAGCGCTTGGGTGAGTATGTTTGTTTTGCTAGGTGTCAGTAGTCTTGGTATTACTGCAGGCTATCACCGTCTTTGGGCACATCGTGCTTATGAAGCGACTTTGCCTTTAAAAATTATTTTAATGCTGATGGGAACTTTTGCTGTTCAAAATAGTATTTTGTTTTGGGCATCAGGTCACCGTACGCATCACCGTCATGTAGATGATATCGATCAAGATCCATACTCTATTAATAACGGTTTTTGGTATGCGCATATGGGTTGGATGCTTCGTAACTATCCTGCTGCTGAAGCAAACTATAAAAATGCACCAGACTTGTTAAAAGACAAAGTTGTGATGTTCCAAGACAAATACTACATTCCTTTAGTAATTGCTGTTCATGCAGCTATTTTACTACCTATCGGTTGGGCAACTGGCGATATGTGGGGTGTATTATTACTTGGTGGATTAATGCGTTTAATCCTTAGTCATCACGTAACGTTCTTTATTAACTCTTTATGTCACATGTGGGGCAAACGTCCTTATACAGACGAAAATACTGCGCGTGATAACTTCTGGTTAGCAATTGCAACTTGGGGCGAAGGCTATCATAACTACCATCATATCTTCCAATACGATTACCGTAATGGCGTGAAATGGTGGCAATATGACCCGACAAAATGGTTAATTTGGTCTTGCTCTAAACTTGGTTTAGCAAAAAATTTACGTCGTATTCCTAGCTTCAATATTAAAAAAGCAGAATTGGCGATGAAATTTAAATATGCTGAACAAGACTTAGCTGTGTATGGACATAACGTTACTGAAGATATTTCGACAGTTAAAAGTCGTATTGCTCAAGAATATGATGCTTTCTCTCAAACCCTAAACGATTGGGCAAAATTGAAAGAACTTGAAATTCAAACTAAAAAAGCATCTGTAACTGAAAAAATCCACCAAATGGATGACAAATTAAAAGTTGAATTCCAATTGGTAGAACAGCGTCTTTCTCATCATCGTGCAGCTCTTAATTTACTTGTACGTAATTTGAAAAAGAACCCTGCTTCAAACTAAATTTAATGCAATAAAAAAGCTCCTCTCTTGGGGCTTTTTTATTGCTTACGAAAAGTATAATTACTTTAAATTCCTATGATGGTTCTTAAAATGAAACTGAAAATAAATTTCTTAATCTCTAAATAAATCGTAATTTAACATTAAAAGCTTTTTATAAAATATTTACTAAGTTTGTTATATTGATCTTAGAAACTTTAAAGATATTTGTCTTATGCAATTTAACTCGCGCTACCCTTCTCTAAGCCCTAAACTTTATCATCAGCAACAACCTTCGCCCTTACAAGGTGCTAAGGCAGGACATTTTAATGAAAATTTAGCCAATGAATTAAATTGGTCGGAAGATGATAAAAACAATTGGGTAGAGATTTGCAGCGGGCAAAAAACTTTTCAAGAGTTTAAACCACTTGCAATGGTGTATGCAGGTCATCAATTTGGACAATGGGCGGGACAACTTGGCGATGGTCGAGGTTTACTGATTGCACAAATTCTAGATAAAAATAATCAAACAATAGACTTACATTTAAAAGGTGCAGGTTCTACGCCATATTCAAGAATGGGGGATGGTCGTGCTGTTTTACGTTCTGTTATTCGTGAATATTTAGCGGGACATGCACTTAATTCTTTAGGTGTTCCATCTAGTAACTCGGTTGGTTTTACATCTTCAACTCAAGGTGTGCAACGTGAGAAATTAGAACTTGGTGCAATGATGCTTCGCACTTCAGATTGTCATATTCGTCTTGGACATTTCGAATGGATCAATCAGTATCAAGCAGATTTACTTCCTGAATTTACGCAAAAATGTATTGAATGGCACTACCCAGAATGCCTTGAAGCAGATCAACCCATTTTAGCTTTTGCAACAAAAGTCATTCAGCGCACTGCAATTATGATTTCACATTGGCAACTTGTGGGCTTTGCACATGGCGTTATGAATACAGATAATCTTAATATTACAGGTTCAACTTTAGATTTTGGTCCTTATGGTTTTATGGAGCGTTTTCGCCCCAATTGGATTAACAATCATAGCGATTACAAAGCACGTTATACCTATCAGCAACAACCAAGTATTGGACACTGGAATTTATGGCAATGGCTGAATAATTTAGTTCCACTTTGCCCTGCTGAATATGAAAAAGAACAATGGAAAGATGCTCTCGCACAATGTTTGGAGCATTTCGAACCAACTTTTTTAGAGCACTACAAACATGGTTTAAGTCAAAAGATGGGCTTACCAAGTTTCCATAAAGATAGTTTTGATTGCGCGATGGCATTCCTACGAATTTTGCAAAGTGAGCAACTCGATTACACACAAAGTTTTATTCGCTTACAAAACAAAGAATATGAAGTTTTAAAAGATGATTGTTTAGATCGTTTCCAATTTGAGAACTTTTTAGCGCAATATCAAGCAATTCGAAATGGGCAGGATTTGACTGAACTAGATGCAGAAATGCAAAAGATCAATCCACATTATATTTTACGTAATCACATGGCTCAAAAAGCAATTGAACTTGCGGAACGCAACAATTTTTCAGAAGTCGAGCGCTTGTTTGAATTACTCAGTCAGCCATTCACAAAACAAATAAATTTAGAAAAGCCTGAAGATTTAGCACCGCTGCCGAGTGATGTACCTGAAGTGATGGTGAGCTGCTCTTCTTAATTCATATTTATTGACAAAACTCTTGTGGATAATTTAACCGTTATCCACAACTTAATATTGTCGAATTTTCACTAAACTTTTACCCTAATTCACAAATAAACTCATGTAAAACAAACAAAACTTTTTTACTCTTTGGTTGAGTTATTGATATTTTGTGTAAAATAAAAGCAATTATCAAATAATAAAGATTATCATTCGCGAAATTTAAACGATTAGTTTCGCACTTTTGGTAATTTAATGAACTCAAATCACATATTAAAACTGAATAATTATTACTTATGCTTGTATACAACAAGTTTGATTTTATTAAGTAGTTCTCTACATGCAGAGCAAGAATCTCAAACACTTTCAACTTTAAGCTTTACAGCAACTGAAGATTCAGGCACAGCAGCACAAGGCTATAAAACCAATCAAGTATCACATATAGGTCCTTGGCAAGGTCGAAAACTGCAAGATTTGCCCTACTCTATTCAAGTTTATTCACAAGATTTAATTAAAAATGTGCAAGCCAATTCAAGCACAGATGAAATCTACCGAATGAATCCCCTCATGCAATTGCATACACCACAATATGCCAACGACCAACCCATGGTTTTTTTACGTGGCTTTCGTGTAGCAACAAGTTTTAGAGATGGTTTATTGGGCGACCAATTTGGACATGGCACAACTATTGAAGATACAGAAAAAGTAGAATTCTTTAATGGTCTATCTGGCTTTTTATATGGTCCTGCAAATGTAGGTGGAATGACAAATTTTATAAGCAAACGTTCTACAATTGAGCCACTGAATGAAATTACTTTAGGATCAACAGGCGGAAAAAATTGGTACATTGGTGGAGATTTTTCAGGAAAATTTGATGAAGAAAATAAATTTGGTTATCGCCTAAATGCCATGAAGCAAGATGGTGAAACTCAAATTAAAAACCAAAACATCGACAAAAAATTTGTTAGCCTTGCTCTCGACTGGCAACCAACCGATCAACTAACTTTACAACTCGATGCAATGTATCGTGATTTTAATATTGATGGAAAATCTGCCGATTGGGATTTTTCAGGTAAAAATGTGCAACGTATTTCAGCAAAAAACTTACGCAATGATATGTCTTGGAGCCAAGATTGGACAAATAGCGAATACAAAACCGAACGCTATGGCGCGCATTTAAATTGGCAAGCCAATGATCAACTCACACTTCGAATGAATTATCTAGAAAGCCAAAGTGACCGTGCAACTCAACTTGGTGTAAATAAGGTCAATACAGATGGCACTTATCATCAAACTATTCCACGTATTTATGCCAATGGTATGAACCGACGTACAAGCCAACAGTTTGATAAGCGCACATCAACTTATTTAGACTATCAATTTAATACTGCAAACATTGTTCATAAATTAACATTTGGTTATCAAACTGCGAATACGACTCAAAAGCGCTTTAAAAAAGATGCGAAAGAAATTATCTATGAAAATTTAAATACATCTTCACCTAGTTATTTCCCCAAACCTGAAGGTGAGATGCTAGACCGTGGAGCATATAAAAGTAGCGCAGATACAAAAACTGAAAGTTGGCTTATTGGTGATGATCTAACGTTCAATGATCAATGGTCTGCTTTAATTGGTGGTGCTTATGTCAAAATTCAGAATAAATTAAAAGAGACTGAACAATCTGTATTTACGCCAAATCTCTCTCTTATTTATAAACCACAAGATAATATTACCACCTATGCAACTTATATTGAGTCTTTAGAAAATGGTGGAATTGCGCCCGATACGTCAGGTTCTCATGTGGTTATTAATGCAGGACAACAGTTTGATCCAATCAAAAGTAAGCAAATTGAATTTGGTCTAAAATACGATTTCAACGATCAACTTGCTTTAAATACAGCAATTTTCAAAATTGATAAAGCACTTGAATATAGCCAAAATATTGATGATACACATGCTATTTATGCTCAAAATGGACGACAAGTCCATCAAGGTATTGAGTTTACAGCAACAGGAAAATTAACCGATCGGTTCTCTGTTGTGGGTGGATATACTTATTTAGATCCTAAAATTAAACAACAGAAAAACAAGCCTGAACTTGAAGGTAAACGTCCGCCTATTGTCGCCAAAGAAATGTTCAAATTTTATGTTGAATACAACCTACCACAAATTGAAAACTTATCTGTAAATGCAGGTGTAACTTACACAGGTAAAAGCTTCACAGATAAAGAAAATACTGACGTTTTACCTGCCTATACTTTATTTAATATAGGTGCACGTTATCAAACTCAACTTAAAGATGTACCTGTAACTTTACGTGCTAACTTAAATAATGCCTTTAATAAACACTATTGGGCGAATGACATTAACCTAGGTGAACCTCGAACTTTACTGTTTTCATCTAGCTTTAAGTTTTAATTTCTAACAGAAAATATTTAAATTTAATCAACAAAAAAGCGAATAAGTTTCTACTTATTCGCTTTAGAGAACTAGCTAAAAACTATTAATCTTCAGGATATTCAAAACGGTAACCCACACCATAAACAGCTTGAATCCATTCATGTCTATTACCTGTTTCAGCAGCATCTGAAATTTTACGGCGCAAGTTTTTAATGTGGCTATCAATCACACGGTCTGCAACATCAAAACTGTCAGGATTAATATGATCAAGCAATTGTGCACGTGAATATACATGCCCTACATGCTCTAAAAATAGCTCAAGCAGACGGAACTCTGTAGGCGTTAAGCTCAAAGACTTTTGTTGATACCAAATACGCTGTTGTGCTTTATCTATGCGGAATAAATCGTTGCTTTCAGGCTCAGCTTTACGCTCCAAACGACGTAAAACAGCTTGCACACGCGCAACCAATTCTTTAGGACTAAATGGCTTACATACGTAGTCATCTGCACCCATGTTTAAACCAAGCACACGATCAATTTCTTCTGTACGTGCGGTTACCATAATAATTGGAATATCAGATTGTTCACGTACTTTACGGCAAATGGTTAAACCATCCATACGTGGTACCATCAAATCTAAAATCATTAAGCTTGGCTTACGTTGCATAAAGCTATCATACGCTTCCTGACCATCGTGAAACATGCTGACCTCAAGGCCTGCAGCTTCTAAATAATCACGTACTAACTGTGCAAGTTCAACTTCATCTTCCACCAACATGATATGTTTCATGCATGCTTTCCTTTTATTGTTTCATTTGTTTCGGGAAGGTTAATTTGCAACGCAAACCACCTAATGGTGAATGATCAAAGCTTAATTCACCACCCATCGCTTGAGTAATCTTAGCCGATAAAGCTAATCCTAAACCTGTTCCACCTGTCGCACGAGTTCTAGAATCGTCCACACGGTAAAATCTTTGACCTAAATTTGCCAATTGTTCATCACTTAAACCTAATGGGCTGTCATCTACATACACAGTCCATTGCATTGCAGACTGTTCAGTATGTACATGAACTTTTCCGCCTGCTTCTGTATAGCGAATGCTATTGCCCAATAAGTTCACCACAATTTGCTTAAAGCGATCTATATCTAATTGTAAATCTGCACCTTCACCTGTTGCAGTAATGGTTAAATTTGCTTGCTCAAACTTAGGCCTAAAGTTTTCAATTTCTTGTTCAATAACAGCCCAAGGATTTACAGTTGCCATATAACATTTAAGTTGCATTGCCTCTGCTTGAGCTAAATCTGCTAAATCTTGTGTGAGTTTTTTCAAACTACTCACCTGATTCAACATTGAATTAAAATGTTCAGGCGTTGGCTTTCGAATGCCATCTTGCATTGCTTCAATTTGCGCCTGAAGCACAGCTAAAGGCGTTTTTAGCTCATGAGATGTATCTGCAACCCATTGACGGCGTGATGTTTCATGCTGATCCAACATAATCGCTAACTGATTCAGCTTATTCGATAAATCACCCAATTCATCATTACGGTTTACTGTAACTTGGTGCTGATAATTACCTTTGGTTAACTCACGCGTACCATTTAAAAGTCGTTGAATTGGTTTTCTAAAGTAGGTTGCAAGCAATAAAGATGCAATTAAACTCACGAAAATTGTCAGGCCATATACCAATAATAAATAACGTTTTTGATTACTAAAGAAATTAATACTTGATGCATCATCTTGGTCTAAAACAGGTTTTAAACCTAAATATCCCACAACTTTAGAATTGACTAAAATTGGACGAAAAGACATTTGATCATCCGATTGTTCACCCACAATAAATTGTTGTTCAGCATCATATAAAGACAATCGTGAACTTAAACCTAAACGGTCAGGCATCGAAATAAATTGCTTTTTATTGGTCGTATTCTCTGATTGCTGTGAGTCAGTAGCCTTATTATTTTGGGCAATTCTTGCTAAATTTTGGTTAGAACTTAACGGAAATCTTAAGCCTTCAAAAGGCTGAAATTCTGAAGGTAAATTCAGCTTCAGAATACTTAACTCTTCTTCACTTAATGCAGGCGTATTTTGAACAATTTTAGCCATATTTGAGGAGTTAATAATGGTGTGTTCTTCAAAATAACGTTGTTGTAATGCAATATCATACTGACGTCTCAGCCACCAATGTGACAATTTATCGTAATCATCTGGTGCAGCTTCACCTTCTATTTGAAGCATTTGCGCTTGAATGGCATTCCCCCAATCTTGATATTCGCCATATACATCTGCCAAGTTATGAATCAAATGATCTAACTTTTGCATTTCAACATCTGCCACATATTTGGCAAAGTTCTTCTGCATAGTCCAGTGTAAAACCCCTAAACTTACAGTCGTAATAACTACTGTGGTTAAAAGCACAGTTAGAAATAAACGTAAGGCTATGGGGAAACGGCGAATCTTCAAGAGCAAATCTCTATTTTTTCTTCTATATTTCACATTGTAACCAACACTGACTCAAAAAACTCTCCATTGTTTCTTCATCATTATTATTTAATCTTTAACAATCGAATTTACTTCTTCTTTAAGGCGATTAAAACAATGAATAACATGACAAAAATGGCTTTAGTTGGTGCAAGTATTTTAAGTATGGGAGCATTAACTGCATGTCAATCTACAGCAAATACGCAAGATAAAAACCATCCACGCATGATGAAAGAACATCATGGCAAGTATGACCGTAAAATGTCACCAGAGCAGCGTGAAGCATTTAAAAAATCACGTGCAGAACATCGTGAAACAATGCAACAAATTCATAAAGCTTGTGATAATAAATCGGCTGGAAGTACTGTTCAAATTAAAGCAGGTGAAAAATCTATTGATGGTACATGCGTAATGACCTTCAAACCTGAACATAAGAAATTAGATAAGCAATTAGATAAAAAAATGCGCCAAGAACATCGCCCTATGCATGGCAATATTCCTCAAGGTGAATTTAAACGTGGTGAAGCATTAACAGATGCACAGCGTGTAGAGTTAGTGAAAAAGTTCGATCAACGTTTAGCTGAAAAACAAGCACGCCAACAAGCAATTGCAAAAGCTTGCCAAGGTCAAAAAGACGGCAAAGCTGTTCAAATTAAAGCTGGTTCACAAACGGTAGATGGCAAATGCGAAGTACGTTTTCAACCGACTAAACCAACTCAACAAGTAAATCCTACAAAATAATAAATTTGTTTTTTTACTAACATATTGATATTAAAGGCGCATTATTGCGCCTTTTTTATTCACTATCACTTTTGAGCACAATTGACTTTTAATGTCATAAAAATGCATATAAAAATCTATAGACTCTAAATACTTACAGAAATTTAAAATATTTTTTTTGACTTAACAGTCACTATGATTATTCAAAGAAATACTTGTACCTTAATCTAAGATGTAGCAGGATTAAGCTATTCAAATACGTGTCAATGAAGACTCGTTTAAAATGTTATCTGGATTATAACGCTGGTTTGAACCAGTATTGAGGAAACCGATATGCCACAATACAAAGCGCCCCTACGTGACATGCAATTCGTTTTGCATGAGTTATTAAACGCTGAACAACATTATGCAACTCTTCCTGCATTCCAAGAAAGCGTTAGCCGCGAATTGGTTGATCAATACTTAGAAGCCGCTGCAGATTTCTGTGAAAATGAACTGTCTCCTTTAAACCAAGTGGGCGACCGTGAAGGTTGTACTTGGAATGATGGCGTTGTTACAACACCTACAGGCTTTAAAGAAGCATATCAAAAATATGTAGAACTTGGCTTCCCGTCACTTGCGGCTGAAGAACAATACGGCGGTCAAGCACTACCAAACTCTTTAGGTATCATCATTTCTGAAATGGTGGGTACATCTAACTGGGCATGGGGTATGTACCCTGGTCTTTCTCATGGTGCTGTTCGTACTTTAGAACACCATGGCTCTACAGAACAAAAAGATGCTTATCTTCCTAAACTTGTTTCAGGTGAATGGACAGGCACAATGTGCTTAACAGAATCTCATGCAGGTTCTGACTTAGGTATTATTCGCACAAAAGCCGAACCACAAGCCGATGGCAGCTATGCAATTACTGGTGAGAAAATCTTTATTTCTGCTGGTGAACACGACATGGCAGATAACATTGTTCATATCGTGCTTGCTCGTTTACCAGGTGCTCCAAAAGGTACTAAAGGTATTTCGTTATTTATCGTACCTAAGTTCAACCTAAATGCAGATGGTTCTGTAGGTGAACGCAATTCTGTACGTTGTGGTTCTATCGAACACAAAATGGGTATTCATGGTAATGCAACTTGTGTCATTAACTTCGATAATGCAAAAGGTTTCTTAATTGGACCTGAAAACCGTGGTCTAAACTGCATGTTCACATTCATGAACACTGCACGTATTGGTACTGCTGTGCAAGGTTTATCTGCATCTGAATCTGCGTTCCAAGGTGCATTAACTTATGCGAAAGATCGCTTAGCAATGCGTTCACTTTCTGGTCCTAAAGCACCTGAAAAAGAAGCAGATCCAATTATTGTTCACCCTGCAGTTCGTAACATGCTTTTAACTCAAAAAGCATTTGCTGAAGGCTCACGTGCACTTGTTTACAACTTAGCATTGTATGCAGACACAGCTGAAAAAGGTGCAACTGAAGAAGAACGTAAAGCAGCAGACAATCTATTGTCATTACTCACTCCAATTGCAAAAGCATTCTTAACTGAAATTGGTTCAGAATCTGCTAAACATGGCGTTCAAGTATTTGGTGGTCACGGCTTTATTTCTGAACACGGCATGGAACAAATTGTTCGTGATACACGTATTGCCTGCTTATACGAAGGCACAACAGAAATTCAAGCACTAGATTTGCTAGGTCGTAAAGTATTGGGTACTCAAGGTGCAATGTTAAAAGACTTCACTAAGATTATTCATAAACTTGTTGAAGCAAACAAAGACAATGCTGCAATGAGAGAATTTATTGAACCGCTTGCTGCTCTGAATAAAGAGTGGGGTGAGTTAACAATGCAAATTGGTGCGAAGGCAATGCAAAACCCAGATGAAGTTGGTGCTGCTGCGGTAGACTACCTATACTTCTCTGGCTATGTAACACTTGCATACCTATGGGCTCGCATGGCTCTTGTTGCTCAAGAACAACTTGCTGCAGGCACAACAGAAGTAGACTTCTACAATGCAAAAGTGACAACTGCTCGCTTCTACTTTAAGAAAATACTTCCGCGTGTACGTTCACATGTAGATGTTATTTCTGGTGGTTTAGAACCGCTAATGACTTTAGACGCTGAACACTTTGCATTCTAAGATCATGCAAAAATAATGCAGTTCCGAAAAAGGACAGTCATTGAATTGGCCGTCCTTTTTCTTTATAAAAGATATGAAAAATTAATCCTTTGGTCTTCTAACAAGATATAAAAACTTGCTTTAGACTGATTAAAATACTGAAAAACAGACAAAAAATGGGTGACCAATATGCCAATTTATAATGCACCTCTAGCAGATATGAAATTCATCCTAAATGATGTATTTAATGCAGAGCAATTCTGGCAAGCCAATGAAAACCTGACTCATGTTGATGCTGCAACAGCAGAAGCAATTTTAGAAGAAATGGCAAAATTTGCTCAAAATGTAACTCTACCTTTAAACCGCACAGGTGATGAAGAAGGTGCAACATATAGCAATGGCAATGTAAAAACACCAGCAGGCTTTAAAGAAGCATTCAAACAATATGCTGAAGGTGGTTGGATTGGATTAGCTGCTGACGCTGAATGGGGCGGTCAGGAAATGCCTAAAATGCTGACAGTACTTGCAGATGAAATGTTATTTGCAACAAATCCATCTTTCATGCTGTATCCCCTACTTTCTGTTGGTGCAGGCATGGCACTTAGTAGCTACGCATCTCAAGAGCAAAAAGAAACGTATTTACCAAAAATTTATTCAGGTGAATGGTCAGGCACTATGTGCTTAACAGAGCCACATGCAGGTACAGATTTAGGCATTATTAAAACTAAAGCTGAACGCAATGAAGATGGTACTTATAACATCACAGGTACAAAAATCTTCATTACAGGTGGTGACCACGACTTAGCAGACAACATCATTCACCTTGTACTTGCTAAAACACCAGATGCCCCTGCTGGTTCACGTGGCATTTCGTTATTCATTGTGCCTAAATTCTTAGTTAATGCAGATGGCTCATTGGGCGAACGTAATGCAGCAGGTCCTGGTTCTATCGAACATAAAATGGGGATCAAAGCCTCTGCAACATGTGTAATGAACTTTGATGGTGCTAAAGGTTATCTTGTTGGCAAAGAAAACGAAGGCTTAGCTGCAATGTTCGTCATGATGAACTACGAACGTTTATCTATGGGTATTCAAGGTTTAGGTGCTTCTGAGTTTGCTTACCAAAACGCTGCACAATATGCGACAGATCGTTTACAAGGTCGTAGTGCGTCAGGTGCTCAATCACCAAATAAGCCTGCCGATAGCATTCTCGTTCATGGTGATGTACGTCGTATGTTATTAAATGCACGTGCAAATAACGAAGCATCTCGTGCATTTGCTGTGTATGTTGGTCAACAACTTGATATCACAAAATTTTCAACAGATCCTGAAGCGGTTAAAGCTGCGAACGAACGTGTTGCGCTACTCACGCCTATTGCAAAAGCGTACTTAACAGATACAGCTTTCAATGCAACTTTAGATGCTCAAATGTGCTTTGGCGGTCATGGCTATATTCGTGAATGGGGTATGGAACAATGTATTCGTGATTTACGTATTGCTCAAATTTACGAAGGAACAAATGGCGTTCAATCACAAGATTTAATTGGTCGTAAAACCATTAAATGTAATGGTGAATATATTGCCGAATACGTTCAAGAAATTCGTGACTTTGCAAATGATTTAGACGCAGACTTAAACTTTATTAAAGATGCAACTTTAGATGCAGCAGCAGAAGTTGAAGCTGTAACTCAATACATTTTAGAAGCAGCAAAAGAAAATACTGAATTCCCGAATTCAGCAGCAGTAGATTACTTACATGCTGTGGGCTTACTCAGCTTCTCTTACATGTTTGCACGTATTGCAAATGCTGCAAAAGATAAAGATGGCGAGTTCTACCAAAACAAATTGTCGCTTGCGATTTATTTTGCACAGCGCATTTTGCCTGAACTTTCACTTCGTATTACTAAAATTAAAGCAGGTTCAGATATCATTATGAACTTCAGTGAAGATTACTTCACAAATCAGTCTTAATTTTTCTTAAGACAATAAAAAAAACGCCTGATTATTCAGGCGTTTTTTTATGATGAAATATTTTATAGCTTTTGAATCATAATGGTTGATGACTGCACATTTACAATTTTAATCACACCACTACTTTGTAATGCATTACAAAGTTCTACGACTTTTTGCATTTCATCTTCACGAATCCCTGTCCCTAAAATTAGTTTTTTACCAGAACTTAAAGTGTCAATTTTTGTTTGAATCTTATCTAACATTTCTTTCTCCTTATCAATACTTTAGTCATAACATAAATTACAACAAATTAGTTCAAATAAAATACTATTTTTTATTATTTTAAAGTCATTCAATTTCATTAAATGTGCATGAAACTTGCTTATCTTTTAATAACGATAACTTGAACAGATATTAGGAGGATGCATGTCACATCGAAATCCCAAAATTGAAAAAATTGAAACCCTCCTCGACCGCTTTGGAAATCTTGCTGTAGAAGGCTTTCACTACATTGCCCTATTTGTAATTGGCTGTATGGTGATTTGGTCTGCGGGAAATACAGTTTTTGAAATTCTAACCATTAAACAATTTGCGACGATTGATGACATTCTTCTACTATTCATTTATTTAGAATTAGGTGCAATGGTAGGTATTTACTTTAAAACCAACCACATGCCTGTACGCTTTTTAATTTACATTGCTATTACAGCTTTAACACGTTTACTCATTGCAGATATTCAACACGATCACAAAGCAGATATGGGACTTGTGATTACAACAGGTTCTATTTTAATTCTTTCTTTTGCTATTTTAATTGTTCGTTATGCATCTTGGACTTATCCATCTGTTATGCGAGAAAAACATCCCGAAAAACTAGTAACTTCAGATAATCCTCCGCGCCCACAAGATGATGAACTTGCATAATAAAAAATCCCGCCAAATGTGCGGGATTTTTTATTTTTAATTTGGCTCTAAAATATAGCGACCATCTTCATAAATCCAATGCATACCGCTTGGCGGTGCAGGTAAACCTAATTCACGCCAATTGGTAATCACAATTTTAGTCGAACTTTTAATTTGTGCGACATTTGGATCTCCATTCACCCAAGTATAAGTTTGATGATTGACCGTTGTATAACTTGGCGCCTGATAG
The DNA here is from genome assembly GCF_034187745.1 of Acinetobacter faecalis. Classification (NCBI taxonomy): domain Bacteria; kingdom Pseudomonadati; phylum Pseudomonadota; class Gammaproteobacteria; order Moraxellales; family Moraxellaceae; genus Acinetobacter; species Acinetobacter faecalis. The sequence continues at coordinate 35,991 of NZ_JAXHPF010000005.1, forward strand.
TTCAAACTAACGCCACCATGAGAGTGAACATGACCTGATGGTGGAAATGGACGATTAGGCGGATATCCATGATTTGGATAACCTTGGTTTGGATAGTTTGGATGATGCTGTGGATAATGTGGTGGCTGTTGTGGATAATTTGGTCGATGTGTATTACCTACATTTACACCAATGGAAGCATTCCACTTTGGACTATTTGCCTGCACCAAAGAAGGCATAAATAAAAATACCATAGTACTTAGTGTAGCCATTCCTATGCTTTTCATTGCACACCCTCTTAAAATTTATTTCATTATAAATAATAGTTTAATTTAAAAAATGAAGAAAAAACCAACAATTACATATTTTTTGTAATTCAACATCTCTCCGTTTTCTATGAATATCAACCCATAGAATGAACAGAGTTATGCTAAAATTATTTTATTTGTATTGGATCAAATCTCTGTGTCTGATTTAAGTTTTGACCGTTTATATGAATTCTTCTGCAAAGTACCAAGTGTTCAAAAAGCTTTCATCGACTCTTATGGTTCCGATGGAAAACACAGTTGGTGGTTTAAGTTCCAAATTAATATTGAACATGACCTCGCTTGGCAAACAGTACAAGAACTTGGACATGTATTAAATTACATTTCTAAAAATGAACGTCTTCCAACACAATTTTTACCTGTATCTCCGCCACCTTATATGAATGGTGAAGCAAAGCAGTTTTTATGTTGGGTTATTCAATGTAATCATGTAGATTTTCCACCCGATGTTGTCTGCGATTGGTTAGAAGCTCGTTTACCAAAACCCATTGAAGATGAAACTCAGTGGAAAATTAAAACAGATTTACATGAATTAGATAATATTTCTGATAAAGATTTAGATGCGATTGTTCCGCCAAATCCTAAGTCTTAAAGAATCCCTCCTGACCTCCCTTTAAAAAAGGGAGGAATTTCCTCTCCTAAAAGGAGAGGGTTAGGGAGAGGTAAAGCACAGATTAAAAAGTAGACCAACCACTCCATTCCATAAAGCGGTAAACGCCATATTTAAATTTAGACTCATCTGCATATTTCGCATATTCAACACTCATATTACGACCTTCTAAATTAGACCAAGCTGTATTAAAAAAGCCTTGAGCATCTTTAAAGACATCAGCTTGTTTTGAGCCAACTACACGCAAATTAGTTTCTAAATTATAATTTTTCAAATTACGTGCCGTGAAATTTGCAGAACCCAAAATTATTTCAGCTTGCTGAGCATTCGATTTAATCAACATTTTGCTGTGGCACTGCTCGCCTTGTGTATTACACCAACGAACAGTAACGCCTGCATCATTTAATTCCGAAGCAACTTGGCGGTTTGGAATACCATTTTTTTCACGCCCAAATGCATCTTTATTTGGGTCTAATAAAACACGAACATTCACACCGCGCTCTTTTGCAGTAATTAAAGCTTTCACAATTTGACGTTTAGACAAATAAAACATCGCTAAATCAATGTTCTCATTCTTTTTCGCAGATTCAATTGTCTTTAACGTTGCATCTAGAATAGCTTTTTCAGTTAAAACTTGTACTTGAGGTAAGTTTTTATCACCATCAAAATCACCAATCACAACGCCTGAAACATCACCTTTCGACATCATAACTACGGTTTGTTCTGTTTTAAGCACATCAATTGCAGTATTACCATCAACAACTAATGCAACATTTGAATGACGCGAACTCCCATCATGTGGATTCATAGAGGTGACTAATGTCTTCCACCCATCTTTGGTATCTACAGTAATAGTTTTTCTATGATTGGCTTTAAAGTTAAATAAATTAAAATAGCTTCTTAACGTAATTTTTTCATCACCAAATGGATTAGGCAACCAACCGCTTTCTGTTGTGTTTCCTAAACCTTGGCAGCAGATATACCACAAACCTGACCATACAGGATTCGATGCACGTAATGGTGTTAAATCTGTTTCAATGACATCTATTCCTCCTTGGCGTAACTGACGATAATTATTTGGTAAAATTCCACCATAAACAGAGTTGATTGGATCTGTAATAAACTTAATTTCAATATTTGGATGAAAGATTTTTTTATTAATCAGTGCATCGGTAAGTTGCTGCGTTAAATCTTGCTGTTGAACTTTTGATGCACCTACTTCTTTATTGAACAAGAACATATCTATCACAATCGTGGTTTGTGCATCGTCTATGAGCTTTAGAATTTCTTTAAATATTTTTTGATCTTGCTGTTGTTTACCATTGGCATCAATATAGGTTTGATCTGCTAAAAACTGCACATTGGCATGACGTAATTTTCCTGTGAAGTTTAAACCTTCAGGTATTGGCTTGTACGTATGATAAATTGCCGAACATAAATATGTGACAGCCAATAACCCCAATGCAAGCCCAATATATTGCTTACGAGACCAATTTAATTTTTGATGAATTTTTTTAAAGATACGCATAAGAAAAAACCTAACCCAATATGCTCAGGCTAGGTTTTATTCTTTGCTTTTTCAAGCAGTTTTATGTTTTATCGCCGTCTACTCTCTTAAATTTTGATAAAACATGCACTCACTTAAAAACTAAAGTCTACGCCAACCGTAAAGTTACGACCCACTTGTGGAATGTTCGATAAGAATGATGCATGTTGATATACATCTTCATCTAACAAATTATTTGCTTTAAAGTAAACGCGATAGTCTGTGTCTTGTGCATATTTACCTGCATAAGCCACACCTAAATTCACCATGTTATAACCGCTTGTTTCTTGCTCGTATGCTGAAATACGATCTTGTTTAAATACATGTGAATATTCTGCTAAACCTGTCCAACCATCAGCAAAATCTACATCTACTTTAGTACCAACACGACCTGCTGGAACACGTGGAGCATTTTCACCATCAATTTTTCCACGAACAGCATCACCAAATAAACTTACTTTATAAGTGTCGTTAATCGCATAGCCTACTTGTCCTTCTACACCATAAAAACGAGCTTTGTCTTGTGTGTAATCGACTAAGCGGAAATTTTCATAACGATCCGTCGTTGCCGCATAAATATAGTTGTCATACCAGTTATGGTAAACATTCATGCTGTAATCTAAAGGACCATTTTCATAACGCAAACCAAGTTCTAAGTTATTTGATTTTTCAACATCTAGATTTTCATTACCACGTTCATAAGTATTTGTCGCAAGATGTTTTCCATCTGCAAATAACTCTTGTGCAAGCGGTAAACGTTGTTGATGTGAACCCACTAAAGATAATGTGTAATTTGGTGCAAATGCCCAATTCACAGCAGCAGAACCAGAAAATGCCTGATCGCTATAATTCTTTTTATTTGATTCGATATCAATTGTTTGATGATCTACACGCGCACCTAACTCAATATGAAAGTCATTAATTTGTTTATGTTCTAAAGCAAATAGACTCCATTTTTGTGTTTTCGTTGGCTCAAGAATAGATTCTTCACCTGTAATGTCTAATTTCTGCTGAGTATATTGCGTTCCAAACACACCTTCCCAACCTGCAACAGGGTTATGAACTAACTCTAAGCGACCATCGTAGCCTTTGCTTTTAAAGGTTGTTGCAACTTCATTACCTTCAATTTCATCATGCTTATAGTCTGTATAACTTGCATGTGCACGTAATTTTGAAAAACCTGCAAATGGATCTGCTAATTCCGAACGGAAATCATAACGTTCTGTTTTTAAATCTACCCAAGGACCTGCTTCATGTTCTTCATGATCATGTCCGCCACCGTGACCAGGCCCATGTCCGCCATTATTATGACCAGGTACATTATTATGTCCTGCATGGTTATTACCGGCACAATGTAAATGGTCGTCATGTGGATGACATGACTCATATTCATGGCTATGACCTGGCAAACCATATTGATCTTGGCGATTACTATATGAAATACCTGTGAATCCACGGTCATGAATCCAAGACAAACCTACGTTTACAGTTTCACCTTTTGCAAAAGTATTTCCTACACGGCGCTCTTTTTCATATTCTGTATGCTTTTCTACCTGACCATTACCTAGGTCATGTTCATGCGTATGAGCGTGATAATAATTTGGCGCAATATATGCATTCGCATCACGCTTTAAACCTTCAATACGTAATGCGACTTGATCTGTTAAACCAACCGTTACACCACCGCTTGCAAGTTTTTCATCACTACCTGAGTTGTAGCGTAAACCGACCTGCCCTTCATAACCCTTTTCAGGCATTTGCGTTGGAATTTTATTGTCTGTTACGTTAACCAAACCACCTACAGTACCTGCCGAATAAAGCAAAGTAGAAGGTCCACGAATGACTTCAATTTGTTTAGCTAAAATAGGATCTACAGTCACAGCATGGTCAGGCGACAACGTTGAAACATCTGCTGTTTCAGAAGCATGTTGTAAAACCTTTACACGTGGACCATCTTGACCACGAATAACAGGACGGCTTGAACCTGAACCATATTGATTTGTATGTACACCTAACTGACCATCCAAAGCATCACCAATTGTTGGCGCGCCTGTTGAAAGTGTTTTCTGCCCAATCACATTATCTGCCGCAGCAAAATCTGCAGCCGTTTGCGTCAATGGATGTGCTGTAGATTTTAAAGTTTCTAATTGTTGTGCTTGTTTATCATCTTGTGCAAAAGCAACAGGTGTAAAGGCAGCTAAAATAGATAGCGTGAGCAAATTCTTATGAAAGGACATGTCTAAAACTCAGGTTAGATCGTTTTGATTTTGTTATATTATAACATTACTCATTTTATGCAAGATATTTGTGCATTTATTACAATTCAATTAGTCTGCTCAATATCCTTTTTTTGAAATATTGATTATGCCTTTTACGCTTGCTCACACAGTAATTGCATCACCTATTTCAAAAATATCAAAAAACAAACTTCCAATTGCAGCACTTGCTATTGGCAGTATGACACCAGATTTATTTAGACTTTTTTCCAATTCAAGCGGTTTAGAAACACATGGTTGGACTGCTATTTTTTATCCTAACTTATTTTTAGGATTATCATTTTGCTGTCTTTGGTACAGTTTATTTCGCCCAACTTTATCTTCATGTTTATCACTTAAAGATGACCTAAATATTTCAAACTTTTTATATTTTTGTAGATTTTTAGGATTGATCTGCATTGCTTTAATCATCGGCAATATAACTCATCTTTTATGGGATGGCTTTACGCATTTAGATTCAAGGACTTTATTCTCTCTTCCATTTTTTGAATCTGAAATTTCACTATTTAATCGACAATATTCTTATGCTTTCATCTTACAAATAGTGTCTTCAATTTTGCCTTTACCGTTTATTTTTTACATGATTCATCAATATTATAAAAAGTACAAAAACCCAAGTATCTCCCTAAAAAATCAGCAAAAATTTATTTTATGTAGTTTAGCTTTAAGTATATTTATTGGATTCATTGCTTTAAGTGATTACGCTTCACAAATTTCATATGAAGTTTGGCTCAATCATCAATATTATTTTTTAGGTAGAATGCTCAACAAATTTACTCAAGCTGCATTAATTTGTTTTTCATTATGTTGCATCGTTTATCAATATAAATATTTCAAAAAAAATCATAAATAAGTCATGCCTTAATTAAAATTTTAAAAATTTAAGCTCAAGCTTAGGCTTTTTACTTTGACTTGTTGTGACAAAATGCCCAAAAAGAGGCATAATTCAATATTCGAAAGCGGTGCGCTGTTTACGCATTCGCTCGCCTTAAACCATATAGTTGGATTGTTTACGCTATGATGCGAACTCATTACTGCGGTTCTTTAACCGAAGCTCAAATTGACCAAACCGTCACTTTATGCGGTTGGGTACACCGTCGCCGTGACCACGGTGGTGTTATTTTCCTTGATATGCGTGACCGTGATGGTCTAGTTCAAGTGGTTATTGACCCAGATACTCCTGAAGCATTCGCAACAGCGGATAAGGCTCGTTCAGAATTTGTATTAAAAATTACAGGCCGTGTACGTCGTCGTTACGAAGGTACTGAAAACGCAAATATTACTAGCGGTCAAATTGAAGTATTAGGCAAAGACATTGAAGTTCTTGCTGCTTCTGAAACTCCGCCATTCCCATTGAATGACGAAAACACAAATATTTCTGAAGAAGTACGTTTGAAATATCGCTTCCTTGATATTCGTCGTCCTGAAATGTTAGATCGTTTACGTTTCCGTTCTAAATTAACGAACCTTATTCGTAACTACTTCGAAGAAAATGGTTTCTTAGACGTTGAAACTCCGATCTTAACGCGCGCAACTCCTGAAGGTGCACGTGACTATTTAGTTCCAAGTCGTGTATCTAACGGTAGCTTCTACGCACTTCCACAATCACCACAGCTATTCAAACAGTTGTTGATGGTTGGCGGTATCGATCGTTACTACCAAATTGCAAAATGTTTCCGTGATGAAGACTTACGTGCTGACCGTCAGCCTGAATTCACACAAATCGACGTTGAAACATCGTTCATGAGTGACGATGACATCATGGATTTAATGGAAACTTTAACAGTTAAGATGTTCAAAGAACTTCTAAATGTTGAATTCGACAAATTCCCTCGTATGACTTATGCAGATGCTATGCGTGACTATGCATCTGACAAGCCTGACTTACGTATTCCTTTGAAACTTGTTGACGTTGCAGACATGATGCAAGACGTTGAGTTCAAAGTATTCGCAGGTCCAGCGAAAGATCCTAAAGGTCGTATTGTTGCGCTTCGCGTACCAGGTGCTGGTGCATTACCTCGTAGCCAAATCGACGAATATACTAAATTCGTTGGTATCTACGGTGCAAAAGGTTTGGCGTACATCAAAGTTAACGAACTTGAAAAAGGTATTGAAGGTCTTCAATCTCCAATCGTTAAATTCATCGAGCCAATCGTACTTGACTTGTTGAAACGTGTTGGCGCTGAAAATGGCGACATCGTATTCTTTGGTGCGGACAAAGCAAAAGTTGTAAATGATGCAATGGGTGCTTTACGTATTAAAGTCGGTCACGATATGAATCTTGCGACTTGTGAGTGGGCTCCGCTTTGGGTTGTTGACTTCCCAATGTTCGAAGAAACTGATGATGGTAAATGGACTTCTGTTCACCACCCATTCACGCTTCCTAAATCTAGCGTTGAAGAAGTGAAGAATAACCCTGGCGCTGCATTGTCTGTTGCTTACGATATGGTATTAAACGGTACTGAAGTTGGTGGTGGTTCTTTACGTATTCACAACCTAGAAATGCAAAAAGCAATTTTTGAAGCTTTAGGTATTAATGAAGAAGAAGCAGAAGAGAAATTTAGCTTCTTGTTAAATGCATTAAAATTCGGTGCGCCACCTCATGGTGGTTTAGCATTCGGTCTTGACCGTCTTGTAATGTTGATGACTGGTGCATCTTCTATTCGTGACGTGATTGCATTCCCTAAAACGAAAACTGCGGAATGTCCATTGACTCAAGCACCTGCGCCAGTTGAAGGTAACCAATTGCGTGATTTAGGTATTCGTTTACGCGAGAAACCAAAAGCAGAAGAAGCTAAATAATTTTTACTTCCTTCTTTTTCTCCCCTTCGGAGAAATATAAAGAGTAAAAAAAGCCCTGCAATTGCAGGGCTTTTTTGTTGCATTGAGTCAACAGAATATCAATGGCATAATAGCCATCACTTTCCACTTAGTTGTGAATTATCTCCTATGGCTATGCGTCCTGAAGTTCGTCGTCGTGCAATTGTTTTAATCGTTTTTGCTATCGTACAGTGGTTATTCATGCGCCATATTGTAGATAATCAGCTATTTAATTTAACAACATATGATCGCATTGTATTCTTCTCTTTAAGTAGTATTGGCGGTGCTTTTGTTATTTTTGTTGGGCTTATTTATATGGTGTTGAAAGGGAATAAAGAAAGAGATTAAAATCCTTATCCCTCGAACAATTCAAAAAAATATTAGTTTGAATTTTATTCTGATTAGTTTAAGCTTTTCTTTCAGTGATAAGTTGAAGAAAATAGATGGATTGAATAAAAAATTTAGATATTTATTTAGCTCATTTTTCCATACAGCCAAATTATGTAGCATTGATTTCCATGTTTTATATTTTTTATAAACAAACATAAAATCTTCATAATATTTTTTGTGAAAAGGGAAATCAATATTCCTTTCAATACATATCTTATGTAATAAAATTGTATTTTCCAATATTAAATAAAATCGTTCATTAGGACTCTTAGTAACCGAATTTTCATTAAATTGATAAAAATATTTACCACTACAAACTGCAACATTTTTCGAATTTAAAAAAATTAGCCTAGTTACAATTTCATCATTATTAATATAATTTATATTACTATAATTTAAACTACTATAATCCAAATATGATTTAATAAAAATTGATCTTTCAAATACACCTAAACCATGTACACCCCAATGTAAAATAGAATTAACAAATGCATCACGTCCCTTAAATACGACTTCATCCGTATAATAAACAAACTCCCAATAATCATTATTAAATTTACTTCTTGAAACAACTAGCTGATATAGAACTACATTCGCTTGAGTAGAGCTCATAACCTCCAGTGCAGATTCAATAGCATCATCTGACAGTAAATCATCAGCATCAACAAAGGTTACATATTCAACATCAAAGAACTCCACCCCTCGTTTACGCGCTTCAGCAGCACCTGAGTTATTCTGATAAACATAAAAAATATTCGCATGAGACCTAGTATATGATTTTACAATTTCTGCTGTTCTATCTATTGAACCATCATCAACAACAACAATCAAAAAATCTTGATAAGTTTGTAATAATAAAGCGTCTAAACATTTAGAAATATTTAACTCTTCATTATATGCTGCTACCACAACTGCAAGACGATTGATCATAAAACACTTTAAAATATTAATAATATATTTTCCTTAGCAATAAAGTTCAACAACTAATTAATTAATTGTTATAATAAAAAAAATTTTAAAATCTTTTATTATGGAAATAAAACTAATCCCCTTACAAATGCATGGTGATGAACGTGGTTCACTCATCGCTTTAGAAAAGGATAAAAATATTCCCTTTGAAATTAAGCGTGTTTATTACCTCTTTAATACAGTTGAAGGCGTGCGTAGAGGTTTTCACGCACATAAAAACTTATCGCAAGTCGTTATTGCTGTTAGAGGGTCTTGTCGCTTTCTTCTTGATGATGGAAAAGAAAAAATTAACTTACTTCTAGATAATCCGGCACAAGGTTTACTTATTGAATCTGCTATTTGGAGGGAAATGTATGATTTTTCAGAAGACTGTGTGCTTATGGTTTTAGCCAATAACTTTTATGATGAAAATGACTATATTCGCAATTATGATGATTTTTTAAAAACCTATGGATAATACATTAAATTTCTACCAACATCCCTTAAGCGATAATCAATGTAAAAATATCGGCAAAAATACTAAAATCTGGCAATTTGTTGTAATTTTACCGAAAGCCCAAATTGGTGAAAACTGCAATATTTGTGCCCACACCCTAATCGAAAATGATGTAAAAATTGGAAATAATGTCACAATTAAATCTGGTGTTTTCATTTGGGATGGCATAATTCTTGAAGACGATGTATTTGTTGGTCCAAATGCAACTTTTACCAATGACCTTAAACCACGGTCTAAAAAGTATCCCGATAAATTTTTATCTACCCTCGTTCAAAAAGGCGCATCTATTGGAGCCAATGCAACAATTTTACCTGGTATAACTATTGGTCATTATAGTTTAATTGGTGCTGGTGCTGTTGTTACTAAAGATGTACCACCATATGCTATTGTCGTTGGAAATCCAGCTCAAGTTATAGGACATACAAATCGTGATTAACTTTTTAGACTTAAAAAAAATTAATCAACAATATCGTCAAGAATTAATCGAAGCATCTACTCGTGTGATTGATTCTGGTTGGTATATTAATGGAAATGAATTAGCTCAATTTGAAAATAATTTTGCTCAATATTGTGGTACTCAACATGCAATTGGTGTAGCAAATGGGCTAGATGCGCTTATTTTAGTACTACGAGCATGGAAAGAACTTGGGAAACTAAGCGATGGCGATGAAGTTCTTGTTCCAGCGAATACCTACATTGCGAGCATTTTAGCTATATCTGCAAATAATCTAAAGCCTGTTTTAGTTGAACCAGATATTAATACCTACAATATAAATCCACACTTAATTGAAGAAAAAATCACATCAAAAACAAAAGCCATTCTTGCAGTTCATTTATATGGTCAATTGGCAGATATGCCAAACATTATACGACTTGCAAATAAATACGATCTTCTTGTTCTGGAAGATTCAGCTCAAGCACATGGTGCAGAAATTGAAGGCAAAAAAGCTGGAAGTTGGGGTGATGCATCTGGATTTAGTTTTTATCCAGGTAAAAATTTAGGAGCATTGGGAGATGCCGGTGCAATTACAACAAGTTGCAATGAGCTTGCAGAAGTATTAGTTGCACTTAGAAACTATGGCTCACATGAAAAATATGTCAATAAATACATTGGTGTAAACAGTCGACTTGACGAAATGCAAGCTGCTTTTTTAAATATTAAGCTAAAATATTTAGATAATGAAATTAAAATTCGCAGACAAATTGCTAATAAATACTTATCATTAATTCAAAATAGAAAATTAATTACTCCTAATATTCCTCAGCCTGCATCCTTATATCAAGGTCATGTCTGGCATTTGTTTACAGTGCGTAGCAATAATAGAGGAGCTTTAATAGAACATTTAACTAAGCACAATATTCAAACGTTAATTCATTACCCTACCCCCCCACACAAACAACAAGCTTATTCAAACCTTAATAGCTTCTCGTTACCAATTACTGAACAAATTCACAATGAAATTCTTTCATTACCAATTGGACCAACATTAGACTTCACTGATGTTGAATATATTTGTGAGATAATTAATGACTTCTAATATGCAACCTTTATTATCTATTTGCTGCTTAGGATACAATCATGCAAATTATTTGACAGATAATCTAGAATCAATTTCTAGACTTAATTATCCCAATATTGAGGTAATCGTTGTTGATGATGGTTCTAGTGATCAAAGTGTTGAATTACTAAATGACTTGATCACAAATTTTAAATATCCTATTAAACTTATTGCCCAACAAAATACTGGAAATATCGGTTTAAATTTCAACAATGCAATAAAACATGCAAATGGTGAATATATAACCTTTATTTCCCTGGATGATGTTTTTAATAGTAAAATTTTTACTAACTTTTTAGAAATAATAATTGAAGACAAATCGCTAGCTTTTGTTTCAAGCTCCAAAGCTATATCGATAAATAATCTAGGCTATATTGACTTCGACAAGCCTGGAAAACTCCCTATTGAGGATATTTCTAATCCAAATATTGATGATTTACTAGAACTTGAATACAAAGATTTTGGAGCTTTTTACATTCAAGGTGCAATATTTAGAAAAGACTTAATTGATAAAATTAATGGCTTTGATGAAGACATGACAGGCGATGATATTGTATTACGAACAAAAATTTTTTTATTCTTAAAAGATCATCCTGAATACAACTATAAAATTATCCACAAACCAAGTGTATTTTATAGATTACACGATACAAATATACACAAAAATAGTATAAGACAAATTAAAATTATCTCTGAATATTTAGGAAAGTATTGGCCTAATAAGCCACTTCCTCAAACGTTTATTGACTGGTCATTACACTCCATTAAAAACAGAGAGATAGCATATGTAGAAAAAATCATTTACCTAAACCCCACTACAAAACGCCTAATGGATCTAGAGTCGATTCAAAAAGCAATTAATAAGACTAAACCAAGTTTTATTAAAAAATATATTTTTAATAAAACTCGTGTGCAAAATGACAAAAAAATTACAATATTGGGATTTTTAAGCTTTTCTTACACTAGTTTAAATTTATTTAAAATCATATTTAAAACTCAAAAACCCACTCAGACCAATATCCACTATCACGAATATAAATAAAATGGAACATAAGTCTATTATTTATTATAAATAATAGACTCGGCTATGCTAGTTTTTCTGTAGTAGCAAAGCAAGCTTATCCTTATCACTTACCCGAATATGATCAATACTCTCTAAAGGCCATTCAATCGCAAGCGTTGGGTCATTCCAAAGAATTGCCCCTTCACTCTCTTTGTGGTAGTAATTCGTAGTTTTATACAAGAACTGAGTATTATCTTCCAAAGCAATAAAGCCGTGAGCAAAACCTTCTGGAATCCAGAACATGGTTTTATTCTCTGCACTCAACTCCAAACCAACCCATTGTCCATATGTTTTAGACTCGGGACGAATATCTACAGCAACATCCCAAGCTTTCCCCTGCACTACACGCACAAGTTTACCCTGTGCGTATGGAGCTTTTTGAAAATGCAATCCGCGCAACACGCCTTTTTGCGATAAAGAGTGATTATCTTGCACAAATGTTGGAATAGGTAAATTAAGCTCTTTTAATGCTGCTTCAAACTTTTGCTGATTGAAGCTTTCCATGAACCAACCACGATCATCACCAAATACCTGAGGATGAAGAATAAGTAAACCTTCGATTTTTGTGGCTTCTACTTTCACTTTACCTCTTCCAACAATTTAAATAAATATTCACCGTATTCTGTTTTTTTCAATGCCTCAGCACTTTGCTTTAAGTTTTCTTTTGAAACCCAACCTTGTAAAAAACCAATTTCTTCCAAACATGCGACTTTTAAAGATTGACGTTTTTCAATTGTATAAACAAATTGCCCAGCTTCAAGTAATGATTCATGTGTGCCAGTATCTAACCAAGCAAAGCCACGCCCCAATAACTCAACATTTAATGAGTCATCTTTTAAATATGCATTATTAATGTCTGTAATTTCTAATTCACCACGGTGAGATGGTTTCACTTGCTTAGCGAACCCAACCACTCGATTATCATAAAAATACAAACCCGTTACGGCATATGGAGACTTTGGATGAGTTGGTTTTTCTTCAATACTCAACACTTTACCCGTTGAATCAAATTCAACAACACCAAAACGCTCAGGATCTGTCACATGGTAGCCAAAAACTGTTGCACCATGTTCAACAGCACTTGCTGCTTTTAATTGTTGGCTAAAATTTTGACCATAATAAATATTGTCGCCTAAAATTAAGCAGACATGATCATCACCAATAAATTCTTCACCAATAATAAATGCTTGAGCTAAACCATCTGGAGATGGCTGAACCTTATAACTAAGCTCAATACCAAACTGTGAACCATCACCCAATAATTTTTCGAAATTTGGCAAATCTTCTGGTGTTGAAATAATTAAAATTTCTTTAATACCCGCAAGCATTAATACAGATAACGGATAATAAATCATAGGTTTATCGTAAATTGGCAACAACTGTTTCGATACACCTTTTGTAATTGGATGTAAACGTGTGCCCGAACCACCAGCTAAAATAATACCTTTACGCTTTAAACTCATTTTGATAGTAACTCCGTAACTGTTCTTTTCACATGAACTTTCCACTCTGGCATTACAAGATGGAATGACTGTTGAATTTTGTGATTATTTAATCGTGAATTGTGAGGTCTTTTTGCAGGTGTTGGATAAGCTGTTGTAGGGATTGGATTAACCTTTTTCACAGCCAAATCTAATCCTTCATTTTCAGCCTGTTCAAATACATATTTTGCATATTCAAACCAAGATGTTTCACCACTTGCAACTAAATGATAAATACCACTTTTTGATTTATCATTTAGAACTTGAATAAGCGAATATGCTGTGACATCCGCAATTAACTCAGCAGATGTTGGCGCACCAATTTGATCATCAATAATTGAAAGCTCTTCTCTTTGCTGTGCCAAATTTAACATTGTCTTTAAAAAGTTCTTCCCTTTTTCAGCAAAAACCCAAGATGTTCTAAAAATAAGATGGTCACATTTCGAAGCAACAATCACTTGCTCACCTAACGCTTTAGTTTGACCATATACATTTAATGGTTCAATAGCATTATCTTCACTAAATGAAGTTTGACCATCACCATTAAAAACATAATCCGTTGAATAATGGATCAATAATGCTTTTACTTTTAAACAAGCTTCAGCAATTTTGCCTACTGCTAAATGATTTACCAAATTTGCAGTTTCTGTATCTGCTTCAGCTAAATCTACTGCTGTATAAGCACTTGCATTAACAACAACATCTGGCGAAATATCCAAAATGGTTTGATAGATTTTCTCAGGCTGTGTTAAATCTCCACACCACTCATTTAAGCCATGTCGATCTAGTGCAATAATTTCACCAAGAGGTGAAAGTGAGCGTTGTAACTCCCAACCAACTTGGCCATTTTTCCCTAATAACAAAATTTTCATTTTGTTTTAATACTGCTTTTCTAACCAAGACTGATATTCCCCACTTTGTACGTGAGTTACCCATTCGTGATTATCTAAATACCATTGCACTGTTTTACGTAAACCTGTTTCAAATGATTCTTCTGGTGTCCAACCTAATTCTCGCTGAATCTTACTTGCATCAATTGCATAGCGAACATCATGACCAGGTCTATCTTTTACATACGTAATCAAATCTTTATATTGGTTTACACCTTCAGGCTTGTTCGGTGCTAACTCTTCTAATAACTCACAAATTCCATGTACAACATCTAGGTTTGCTTTCTCATTATGCCCACCAATATTGTAGGTTTCACCAACAATTCCTTCAGTAACAACTTTAAATAAAGCACGTGCATGATCTTCCACGAATAACCAATCACGAATCTGCTGCCCATTACCATACACAGGCAGCGCTTTCCCTTGTAAGGCATTTAAAATCATTAAAGGAATTAATTTTTCTGGAAAATGATAAGGACCATAATTATTTGAACAATTCGTTACCAAAACGGGTAAGCCATATGTTCTATTCCAAGCACGAACTAAATGATCTGAACTTGCTTTTGATGCAGAATATGGTGAACTTGGTGAGTAAGAAGTTGTTTCTGTGAACAGATCTGTTGTCCCTTCCAAATCACCATACACCTCATCTGTTGAAATATGATGGAAACGAAATTTTTGTTTTTTAGTTTCTTCTAAAGAATTCCAATAATGACGACTTGCTTCTAGAAGTTGATACGTGCCAATAATATTCGTTTCAATAAAGGCAAAAGGGCCAGTAATAGAACGATCTACATGTGATTCTGCTGCTAAATGCATTACAGCATCAGGCTGATAATCTGCGAATAATTGATCTAAAGCGGTTCGATCACAAATATCTGTCTGGCTAAATGTATAACGCTCATTATTTGCAACCGAAACAAGTGATTCCAAATTACCCGCATAAGTAAGTTTATCTACGTTTAACACTTCATGATTCGTATTTTTTATTATATGTCTTATAACTGCCGAACCAATAAAGCCAGCCCCACCTGTAATCATTAAACGCATTTAATGTTCCTTATACCCACTATATTTATTCAATGAATAATAACAAATAATCCATTTATAAAAATGCAATTTCACAAAAAAATATTACTAAAAGAACAAATAATCAGTATGGTAAATAGTATCTCTTCACAATTTTAAGTTATCATTATTCCAAATTTACTTTTACTAATTCCATGAACATTCTTTCTATTTTTCGCTACACTCCTGAAAATACAATAAAAACAATAGCAAAAATAATTGCAAAGCTTGTAAACACTAAAAAAACAAGCGGTATGCTGTGGAAAACACGTATTAATCTTTCTATTTGCTACCCTCATTTATCTGATGAAGAACTCGAAATTTTAGCGAAGAAAAGCGTGATCAACCAATGTATGAACTATGCAGAATCTTTGAAGTGTTGGGCAATGCCAACAGATTGGAATATTAAACAAATTAAAAAGGTCAGCGGTCTGGATATTCTTAAAGATGCTTTGGCAGACCCTACAGGTGCTTTGATTATTACTCCACATTTAGGAAATTGGGAAATCATGAACCCGTGGGTGCATCAATATGGCACACCCACGATTATGTATAAGCCTATACGAAATAAAACCATAAATGAATTTATTCTAGCCTCAAGGAATCATTTAAATACAACCATGGTTCCTACCGATTCATCTGGTGTAAGAGCCTTATTTAAAACCCTCAAGCAAGGTGGGTTTAGCATAATTTTACCAGACCATGTTCCAGCACCCTCAGGTGGCATTATTGCCCCATTTTTTGGAATTAATACACTTACAAGTACACTAGCCCCTAAATTAGCTCAAAAAACTAAGTGCCGATTGATTTCAATGGTATGTGTACGTTCGCAAAGTAATGATGGATACAACATCTATATTAATGATGCAGGCTTACAATACCCCAAACTTTATGACCCAGATACATACATTTCAACCACCACTATGAATAAAGTAGTAGAAGACCTAGTTAATCAATTCCCTGAACACTATATGTGGGGATATAAACGCTTTAGAGGCTCAAAAGAAACTGAAAAACTGTACACTTTATAGTTAGGATCGTATATTTTTATCTAAGACCTTTAAAGCGCTTGTAAATTTTAAATAAAAATTTAACTTTGAATATGCAATTTAATATAGAATTACTACTTACATAGAAATTAGTACACGTCGTTGTATAAAAGTTTCTATTTTTTCTTTTATGTTCCAATACAGAATATGCATGTTGAGCTTTTATAAAACTATGATCAATTTTACCAGCACTTTTATGTAGTAAATGAAAATTAATTACATAATTTTTATATCCCAAATAATTTGCATTTCTACAAATATCTAATCCATATAGATGAAATCCTTCCAAATCAAAGCTTGTGGATAGACTCAAAGATCTATTTAAAACTAAAAAGTTTTCATCAAGGCTAACAACCTCTTCTGGAAAATTTCCAAGTTTTGAATTATCGCCATGAGGATCAGTAATTCTTAAAATTATTTCTCCATTTTCTTTTTTTCCCGCATTACCTACTACAGCCCAATTAGGATCTTTTGCCTCCAAATCAGCTATACATTCATCCAATTTATTAATATTATCGAATTTAAAGACGATATCTTGATGGCAAAAAATTAAATATTTACCACGAACATTTTTAAAAGCTTTATTTATCCCACTAAACCCATCTTCGGAGTTTTGACCTATATTATCAATATAAAAATATTCCACATCCTCTCGATCAAAACCAGCTAATTTTGCACTTTGAATCATTTCTAAATATTCGTCAAAATTCGTAACTAATGTACAAAAACTATATTTTTTAGCAAAACCACCAGAGGTGTCTAATTTTGAAAATGAAGGTAACATTTGCCTTATCCTTAGATTTTAATATTATTTTATCTTAAGTTAGTTAAGTACATTCTTATTTTTTCCATTTTTGTCAAAATTTAGCATTCTGCATAACGGATTTCTCAACATTTAAATATTTAGTATTTATAATACCCATTAGACAATTATCATTTTAAACTAAAGCATGAAACTTTCTATTCTTATTGTTAACTACAATACCGAAAAATTTATCTTAAATTTTTTAAATGATTTACATCAACAAACACTTGATCCAAGCATCTATGAAATTATCATTGTTAATAATATACAAAATAATATTTTAGAAAAAACTATTAGCGACTCAGGATTAAAAAAATCACTTAATATTCATTTAGTTCAATCCAAAAACAATATTGGATTTGGTCGTGCTATGAATCTAGCTGTAAAAAATGCACAAGGTCAACATTTGCTCATCGCAAACCCTGACCTAAGAATGATGCAAAATGATTATCTAGAATCTCTACTACAACATACTCAATCAAACAAAGATTATGGTCTTATTACAACCCAGCTTATAAATGATGACCAAGAAGATAAATCTGAATTTTACGATTTCGAATTCCATGAGACATTTGGTTTTACTGATAAAATAGCTTGGTTTAGTGGAGCACTATTGCTAATCCGCACAGATACTATGAAAAAAATTCAAGGCTTTGACCCTGATTTTTTCATGTACTGTGAAGATGAAGATTTATGCTTACGCGTAAAAAAACTTGGCTTAAAACTTATAAAAGTTAATGATTTAAAAATGTATCACAAAGGCGGTTCTAGCGAGCCTTATCAAAACTATGATTTCTTTTATCGTTGGTATCGCTCTCAAATTTTATTCGCCTACAAACATTTTCCAAAGGATCAATTTGATCAACTCATTGAAAAACTTAATAAGAAATCAATTTGGAAATCCGCTTTATATAAAATTCTTAAAGTATTACTACCAACAAAACGTCATAAATTCCAATACGCTCAATGGTCTGCAATGAAAGATGTAACAAACAGAACTTTGAACGAATCTGTGGAATGGTTATACTTTAAATTATAATTGAATCATTATTCTATTGGGAAATCACTTGAAAGCTTACGATATTACGCTTTGCTTAACTATTGGCAAACGACCAGAATTACTTCGTCAAACATTAAATAGTTTGCTTTCAAAAGCTCAATTTAAGCAAATTATTGCAATAAATGATTTTCGTGATGAAGAAACCAATCAAGTTTTTAAAGAACTTTGCCCTGATGGATTACTCATCACCCTCCCCAATCAAGTTGGTCATCATAAAGCTGTAGATGAAATGTACTCAAAAGTTCAAACAGAATACATATTTCACTGTGAAGATGACTGGCTATTTGACCAATCTATCGAATTTGAAAAATATTTTGAAATACTTAAAGAAAATCCTAAAGCAACACAAGTATGCTTTCGCAAATGGACTGATTTTCCCTTTTCAGAAGAGCAAAAATCAAAAATTCAATTTATTAAGTCTTCACCACTGAACTTAGCAAGATTTGATAGCATGCATGATCAATGGCATGGCTTTACTTTCAATCCACATCTTGCCTCTATTGAATTATGGAAAAGCATGCCAAAGGGCTTTAGCGAGTTTAAAAAAGAACGGCACGTTTCACGTTGGCTTCGCGCACAACAACGTTACGTCCTATTTCTTGAAAATGGTATTTGCCACCATATTGGGGAAGATGATAGCGTTGCAAATGCTTCGAAAAAATCTTGGTTTGCAAAATGGAAAGGTAAAATTTTCGGTTAATTAAAATTTATTCGGATCAACCAAAATTTCTCTCTTCACTCCAAATCCTAAGTATTGCAATTGACGAAGACCTAAATTAATTTGGGTCTTTATTCTCCTCATTTTGAATTGTGATTTCTCATTTGTAGTTAAATCAAAATTCAATTTATTCTTTACTTGTGCAATCACAGACTCATGAATATATTTACATGGGACTTTATATTCAGGGCACTTGTCACTTTGTAATAATGCTGCAGGTTCAATTTGATAAGCTTTTAATTCATAACAACTATGAATAAACTCATCAGATAAGCCAATGGCACGTTTACCCATAAAATCTAATAAAATTTTAGCTCCAGTCGGATATAACACATACCCTCCCGTCCCACTTCGATCGATATAAATTTCAAGAAGGTTGTAGTTATTATTAGCCAGAGAATATGTCGATTTTTTTGCAACTGTTTTCTTTCGACCATGTACTTCTAAATTCACATAATCTAATTCTTTGAGTTGCATTAAATCATTTAAAATATTTTTGAAATCTTTAACTAAAATTGCATCATCTTCTAAAACAACACAAGGTTCATTATGCTCAACAATATAATCCCATGCTTTTTTATGGCTTAAGAAGCAAGCTAGTTCAGACTGTTTCAAAGGACGCTGACCACCAAAGGCTATACGCTTATATTCCTCCTCTGAAAAATCATTAATTGATATAGCTGGTAAACGCTCGAACTCCAAACCTAAATCTTTAAATTGAGCTTGTTGTTGAGCTAAACGATCTTTTGATTGATCTAAATTAATTAATAAAACTTTCATCTTTTATTCAATCTTTAAGTCGAACAAATTTTATTTTTTAAAGCTTTCAATTTATTACCCCACATTCTTTTTTGACGTGGCCAACGCTTACCTACACGCTGTCTAACTGCTGTTGAATTTACTTTAACAGCATCAATATCACTTTCAGCACCATTTGGTTGAACTAATGGAGGATAAATTGAATATCCTTTACTTAAATCTGTTAACCAACTTTGTAAAGCAACATCAATAGGCGCATTAATTTGAATCAAATCATGCTGAAATGCTTGAGCACCCTCTCGCGACCAAACCAACCCTAAAGTTAATACAGGGAAGTAATAGGCTTTTAAAAGCTGATGTTGCTCAATTTGATGCATCTGTTTGCTTAACTTGCGCTTAGTACTACCAATATTAATGAGGTACCAACCTTTTTGATTTTGCTCTAGCCATTGTACTGTCTTCTTAACTGTCGCAACTAAATCAGAAATCACTTCAAGATCATCTTCAACAACAATGACAAAGTCATAATCAGAAGCTAAAAACTCAGATACACATCGTTTATGGCTTAAATAGCACCCGATTTCAGCACCTAATAAATCACGGCCCATAAGCGCATTCGCTTGTGAACTATTATAAGATTCATACGTTTTAACATCTAACTTACGGCCATCAACAGCTGAAATACGTTCAAACTCAATATTATGCTTTTTTAACTCGGCTGATGCTTGCGCTAAACGATCAGTACTTGAGTCTAAATTAATTAAATAAACACCTAGTTTCATTTTTAATTCCATTTAGACCAATTATTGCCAAGCATCTTTAATCCACTGCGAAGGCAGCACGTAACGATACCATTTACCACCACCGCCATTAATTGCATCAGGTGGATTAATTTCACCATGAAATACAATAACCTTTACACCTTCTGGTTTTACAGGTGGCTTAAAAAACGCCATTGGAATTTTTTGTAAGCAGTGATATTTGTAACTTTTACACCAACTATCAGGCCAATACGTTTGCTTACCCTCTTTATCTACATACCAAGATAAATAAGCTTGTTCATTGCGGAATTTCTCGCGTATTTCATCGAAATTTTCACGAAAATACGGAAGTAACCCCGGGAAAGCACCCAACTTAAAACGATAAACAGAACTATTACCTGTAATACGCCAAGGACGTTTCCAATCGTGGATAATTAAAAAATCACCGGGATAAGTGAAAAACTCATCCATATTGTCTACAATCACAACATCTAAATCGAGGAATAATGCATTCCCTTTTAAACCATACAAATCCGGCTCAAATGTAGAAAGTTTATTCCAACCACGTTCAGGACTGCCTTCAGGTAATGCAAGTGGTGGAATTGGGAAGCATTGAACTTCAGGATTAATTCCTTCTGTTCTATCCGTCAAACAGACCATTTTAAAGTCAACAGTCGTGTGACGCTTTACCATGTTGTACAAACGATTGACGTATTCAGAACCATATTTAGTTCCCCACTTCATGCACAACACAATATTTTGATCTTGTTGTTCTGTTGTACTTATAACATCATCATTTTCATGTAAAGACATGCTTATAAACATCCACCTATCTAGTGCTAAACATCATATCACAGTCTTTTCGCGTTTTTATTTTTGAAATAAGAAAACCAGATTACCTATCAAATTTTCTAGAATAAAAAAGGACTCTTCCGAGTCCTTTTTTATTCTGTTTAAACTTATTTTACGTAAGTTAACCAGTGGGCATATTTAGGGTCTTTGCCTTGAACAGCATCAAAATAAGCTTTTTGAATTTGTGTTGTGATTGGACCACGTACACCTTCGCCAATTTGACGGTCGTCATATTCACGAATAGGTGTTACTTCTGCAGCAGTACCTGTAAAGAATGCTTCATCGGCAATGTAGAACTCATCACGAGTAATACGGCGCTCTACAACATCATAACCAAGATCTTTTGCAATTGTGATAATAGTTTGACGTGTAATACCGTCTAATGCACCACCAGCAACATCTGGTGTATGAATCACACCATCACGTACCATAAATACGTTTTCACCAGAACCTTGGCACACATAACCTTGTGGATCTAAAAGCATTGCTTCATCGTAACCTGAATGAGCAACTTCTTGATGCGCAAGAATAGATAATGTGTAGTTACCAGATGCTTTTGCTTTACACATTGTCACGTTAGGATGATGGTGTGTAAATGATGAAGTTTTAACGCGAATACCCTTCGCCATTGCTTCTTCACCAAGGTAAGCACCCCAGCTCCAAGCAGCAACAACAGAGTGAATTGTGTTATCTGTTGCAGCAATACCTAGCTTTTCCGAACCAATAAAAATAATTGGACGTAAGTAGCAAGATGCTAATTTATTTTCACGAACAACGTCGATTTGCGCTTGTTCTAATGCCGCTTGATCAAATGGAACTTTCATTTGATAAATTTTTGCAGAATTTAATAAACGCTTAGTGTGTTCTTTTAAACGGAAAATAGCCGTTCCATTCGGGGTTTCATAAGCACGGACACCTTCAAACACACCCATGCTGTAATGCAAAGTATGTGTTAATACGTGAGTTTTCGCCTCACGCCAATCTACTAATTGTCCATCTTGCCAAATAAAACCATCACGATCAGCCAAATTCATGAAACACACTCCAAATTTTTATACACAGTCATTTTTATCCAACGCTATATTTGCAGTTGGATCAATTAATCTTTGCCACAATTTGCAAACGACCTTTCGGGTATCAAGCCAGTCCGCAGCATTCACTTGCATGGATTGATTTGCAAGGGCTAAACGGTGACTCTCGGCGCGTTCACTTAGATAAGCTTGAATCAATGCTGTCGCATCGTCACTGGATAAGTAACTTGTTTTTGCGGCATCCTCAAGGATTCGTACGTTGTCGGAGTAATGGGCGAGATCTGGATTCGACCCACTCCATGCCAATACAGCATACTGTGCCATAAATTCAATATCAACGATACCACCTGCATCCTGTTTTAAATGAAAAATTCCATCTTTTTTTTGCTCTTTAGATGATCCAAGATGGTCTTTCATTTTTTCACGCATTTTTAAAACTTCAGCACGCACATTTTCTTCATTTCGCTCGCGTGTCAAAATATCACAGCGTAATATCTCAAATTTTTCTCTTAAACTTTGTTCGCCTGCAATTGATCTTGCGCGTACCAATGCCTGATGCTCCCACACCCAAGCACTTTTATTTTGATATTGTTCAAATGCTTTTAGACTTGTAACCAACAAGCCTGCTTCACCCGAAGGACGTAAACGAGTATCGACCTCATAAACACGCCCATCCAAAGTTTGTGTTGTCATGAGTGAAACAAACTTCTGTGCAACTCGCATCGCAAATTCAAAGCCACTAATTTGCTTTTGACCATCTGTATCTGCTTGTTCATCCATATAATGAATAAAGACTAAATCTAAATCTGAACCATAACCAAGTTCAATTCCGCCTACTTTTCCATAACCAATCACAGCAAATGCAAGATGATCTAAAGAACAACGTTGCCCATCTAAACATAATGGATAACCATGTTTTTTCGCAGTAATTTGATAAGCCAAATGCAATGTTGCATTAACTGAAACTTCTGCAATATCGGTTAATGCATCAGATACCTTCATGAGCGGACTTTCTGCAAGTACATCACTTGCAGCAACCGTCAGCACATTCGACTTTTTAAATAAACGCAGTACTCGCATTTGATCTTCAACTTGATCAATTTCAATACGTAGTAATTGCTGACGCAAAGAATCTTCCAAGTCTTTACGTTTTGGTAATTCAAAATCCATCGATAAAAATTCATCGAGAAGCACAGGATAATGTGTTAGTTCCTCACAAATCCAAGGACTTACTGTTGCCATTTTAACTAGACGCTGTAGCGCACCTTTACTTTCAATGAGCATAACCAAATAAACTGTTCGACGCATTACAGATTCAACCAAAGGCATTAAGCGAACCAAAGCCATTTGCGGTTTATCGGATTGTAAAATAGCTTCAATTAAGTGAGGCCAAAACATTTTTAAGCGCTGAACAGCTTTTGCAGGAAGTTTTTTCAAAGCATGCCCATGCCAAAATTCATAGACTAAATTCTTGGCATTTTCATCTAAAACTTCATCTAATTGTTTTTCAATTTGAGCAAAGCTTTCAACTAAAGGATCTACTTCTTTTTCTTTAATTAAGTGCTCAAATTGATAAATGACTTTTGAACGCTTTGAATTTAAGACATGAAGAAAATCTTCCCAAGATGAATAACCTAAGGTTTCAATCATTCGGGCACGTTGATCAGGCTCTGTTGGTAAAGATTGTGTTTGTTGATCGTTTAAAGCTTGAATCGCATGTTCTACACGGCGCAAAAATAAATAAGCATCTTCAAGTTCTGCAACTGCTTGTTCTTCAAGTAAACCAACTTCTCCTAAATGATTCAGGCTTACCAAACATTGACGATCTTGTAGCTCAAGTTTTGATCCACCATAAATAAGCTGAAAAACCTGAACAATAAATTCAACTTCGCGAATTCCGCCTGCACCAAGCTTAATATCATCTTCAATATTACGACGCTGAACTTCGCGTTCAATCATCGCTTTCATTTCGCGCATGGCTTCAAAAGCTGTGTAATCGACATACTTGCGGAACACGAACGGACGTGTCATGGCAAGCAAATCATCGCCATCTTCACCACCTGTCACAATACGTGCTTTAATCCACGCATAGCGCTCCCATTCACGACCATGTTGGCTCAAATATTTTTCTAAAGCGACATGACTAATTGCAAGTGCAGAGCCATCGCCCCAAGGGCGTAAGCGCATATCAACACGGAATACAAATCCATCTGCGGTAATGTGATCGAGCAAATAAATTAATTTTTGCCCCCACAAAATACAAAATTGCTGAACATCAATGCATTTGCGACCATTGGTTTCGCCTTGCTCATCAAAGGCAAATATCAAATCAATATCACTTGATAAGTTAAGTTCTTGAGCGCCATGTTTCCCCATTGCAATTACAATAAGGTCTTGAACTTTCCCACCATAACCAATTGGTTCGCCATGTTTAGCAACCAATGCTGTTCGAGCATAATTTTTAGCAACACAAACAGCTAAATCTGCAAAATCTGACAGTTCTTGGGTCAGTTGTTTAACATTGGTTAGTTGGTTTGCATCTTGCCAAATCCAGCGAAACATAAGACGTGCGCGTAAAATACGAATTACGCGCATCCACTGATTTTCATCTGTTATTTCATTTAAAGATTCATCGACAATATTGGCAATTTGCGTGCGACTTAAAGGCTTTAAAAATGCATCAAAAGCATAATCATTTTCTATTAATTCTTTATGCTTTTCTAAAACGAGTTCAGCATATTGACTTGCGCGTAATGTTTTATGCAGTTGTTCCGAGTTCATTCCCAAACCTGAAGCCTTATATTTTTATTATTTATAGCAGTACTCGAAGCAAATTGGGAAAATAATTGGTTGAATATTTATTTTTATTCTTTGAGCTTTATGCCGCCAAAGCAGATTTTTTATTTTTAGGCAAAGAAACTTTAAATGTTGTTCCAACACCTTCTTTTGAAGACACAGAAATTGCTCCATGATTTAAATCGACAAAGCGCTTGCATAATACCAATCCTAAACCCGTGCCTTTTTCACCTGAAGTTCCACGAATACTCACTGTGAAATTAGGGTCAAATATATTCTGCATTTGCTTTTCATTCATACCCAGCCCCGTATCTTGAACATAAATATGAACATATTGTTCATCTTCATCAGCACTCATAATGACTTTGCCATTGCCATCGGTATACGTGAATTTTAATGCGTTAGATACTAAGTTTTGAACAACAGAGGTGATCATATTGATATCTGCATACACTTTTAAGTGCGGAGATACCTGACTAATAATTTCAATATTTTTCTTAGCAGCCAAACTTGCAAGAACATTTTGAACAATGGTTGTTAATTGCGTTAAATCGAAACAAATTGGGTGATACACAAAACGTCCACCCTCTGCCATTGCCCACTGCAATAAATTTTCTAATAAGTTATAAGTAGACTGTGATGTTTCAAATAAATATTCAGAAATATCTTGAACACCATTTTCATCTAAAGTATTTCGCTCATGCGCCAATACATCAGAAAAACCCATTAAGCCATGAAATGGTGCTCTTAAATCATGGGCAATAATTTGGAAAAATTTCGTTTTACTCGCATTCAAAGCAGATTGTTGCTCACACATTTCTTTAAGTTCTGCATTTTCAAGGCGTAACTTAATAATATTCACCAAGCTTTGCACAAACTCTAAAACAATTTTTAATTGTTTATTATCAATAATATCTGAGCGCTCATCATATAAAACCACATGACCAATGGATCGACCCTCATGCTTTAAACTCATGGTTACAAAGCGTTTATGCTCGACACCACGTACTAAAATATATTCAGATACTTCTTTATAATTAGGATGATTTTCATCTATATAAGCCTGATCTAAAAAAAAGTGCTCATACTCTTCATGTGGTTGCGCCAAAAATGCATGGCATTTACCATCAGATTCAAGCCAACCATAAGGCTCATCTTTAAAAACTAAAATACCAAAATCCATTTGCAACATACCGCATGCAAATTTCAAAAATTTAACAATTTGATTTTCTTCAGATAAAATACCCAAAAGCAGAGACAAACGACATGCGCCAAGCTGCTCAGTTTTTTCGCCTATTTCTAGTAATTCTAATTTCATACAGGCCCTACAGTCTCTTATGGATGTCCGAATCACTGCTACGATATTTACGAATAAAAAATAACAAAATATTACACATTTAACAAGCCAAATGCGAAGATGACCATAAAAATGAAGAGTAAAGCACAGTTAAATAAACTAGATTTGTAATTCTATTTAATGATTTAAAAATCATCTTTATTAAGGATTATTGTTTTTGATTTGTAAAAGTTATAATAAAATTTGAATGAATAGTTTTGCTTCGAAAAAACACTAAAAAAGATACTCCCTTTCAAAATAAGACAAACTCATCTTCCACTTTTAATATTTCAAACGACTTATTTCAATCAGTAATATTAAACAAAAGTACAACAGCCTCAACACCTACTTACACCTACCATTGCGCAGGTTTCAGAGTAGGCAAAGATGGGAAGTCGACATGGATTGACGGTGTATTCCACCTAGATCGTGCGATTTTAGATCATTCAGGCTACTTGGGTTTAAAACTTAAACTCTCTGAACACTAAGATATACCCAACACTAATATCGTTCTTACCTCACTAAGTCGATTGGACACTTTGAAGCTTGAAGTTCCGCCTGCAATGAGTGAGGCAAGAGGCTAGCCAAAAGGATGACGTGACGAATGTTTTTAAAGGGAAAGGAATTTAAATTAGCTGACTATGGATACGAAACGGAAAATGATCTTCCTAGAGACTTTAGAAAGATATATCAACTGTACCATGAGTATTTGGACGAAGATGAACTTTCTGATGCGCTCGTACATACCAAGATCGTGATTGATAATCACCCCATAGTTAAGCAACATGAATTAGATTTCGACAGTACGGCCATGATTACTCTCGCTTGCATTTTCGGCTCTATTATTTTTCCTTTGGCTCTCTTCGTCACCATTCCCATCATTTTACTTATGGTTTGGAACAGAGACAGATATAAGCGCGCCAATCAAAGACTCGTCCCTGCCTCGGAAGTGATGGAAAAGTATCACAACCTATGCCTAGATCGCAAAGAAGGGATTAGACGCTCCTCTTGACAGACATTCGCCTTGGGTTTATCTTAGATATACCTTTTTGGTTGGTGTTTGTTTGTTTCGAGCCATCTTTACTTTCGAGTGATGATGGAAAACATGCCAATTGAGGAAGCGGAATAGGGCAACTTATTCCGCTTTTTTAATGTCCATAAAAACTATATAGCACTCTATTATTTATTATAGCTATGCAACGAGTAAAAGTTTTTAATAAAACAAAGAAAATAATTAAAGTTCCTATCCTTAATACCTGCTGAACAATTAACAAACATTTAGTTCTCAATAACATAAAATTACTTAGTTAGCCAACGATCGCCTTACATACTTTTGTTGAACCAATCAAATTATGGAACAAATATGTTTCTATCTGCTACAACAATACTCGCACATCTAACCACGCTAGGTTTCAAGGAAGAGGACAGTACTAAAAAAGTTTATCGTCTAACACACCCTTCTCTATCTCACTACGTCCACATTAAAAAACCTAGCACAAGTACTGTTAATATCTTAGCTATTCCTATTCAATACGAAACAATTTTAGAAAAGGCGAAAACAATTCCAGTTTTTGGTGGTGTAATTGGAAAAAGTTCAAATTACAAAGGCTATACACCCTCTGGTGGCTCATCCAACCCTGCACTAACTTTCGATTTCAAAGAAGAGAAACAACTTACCCAATTTATAGAGTTAATGTTTCCCTTACAAAGTCCAAAGCAGCATCTTAACCCACAGAATTCCACTCTACCCATTAATACTGAATGTACAGTAATCACCAAAGCTAGAGTTGGGCAAGACAAATTTAGGACTGCCCTTATGACCTACTGGAACAACTCATGTTCTGTAACAGGATGCGACAATCAATCCTTACTCGTAGCTTCCCACATTATTCCTTGGTGTGAAGACATCCACTCTCGCTTAGATTTATTTAATGGCTTACTATTAACCCCTAATTTAGACGCCGCCTTTGACAAGGGGTACATTAGCTTTAGAAATGATGGGAGTATCATTTTTAGCTCTAAAATTAGTGAAATAGACTGTAAATATCTTGGTTTTAATACATCAATGAAATTAAAAAAAATTGAAGATAAACATAAAGAATATTTAGACTGGCACAGAGCACACCATCAGCTCCAATAAGTATTTATATTAATGCTGCATATATAACTTTATTTGTACATGCAGCATTATTTTTTGCTGATTAAAACAAATTCGATATTACTTTTTAGTTCTTTTAGATTTGCAATAATTTCAGACAATAAAAAAAGGCTCTAAGTCTTAATTTGCTTAGAGCCTTTTTAGGTAGATGGTCCCGAGGGTCGGACTCGAACCGACACATCATCTCTGATAGTGGATTTTGAATCCACCGCGTCTACCAATTTCACCACCTCGGGATGCGGCTATATTACTCCGTTTCAAAAACTTGTCAACGCAAGTTTAAAACAATTGTATATTTTTAAATCAGTCTTATTTTTTTTGACTTATAATCACTCAATATCATCTATAAAACTTAAAAAAGCATATACTAAGCACAGTTTTAATATATGTGTTTGCTCTAATTAATCATGCAACTTTCCGACTTTAATTTCGATCTCCCAGATGAGCTTATTGCTCGCTATCCACTTGAAACTCGTAGTGCTTCTCGTCTTTTGCACTTAGATGCACAAGGTCAACATCACGACCTACATTTTACCAATATTCTAGATTTACTAGAGCCTGGTGATTTGCTAGTTCTTAATGACACAAAAGTAATGAAAGCACGCTTAAAAGGTAAACGAGCAAGTGGCGGTGCAGTTGAAGTTTTAGTCGAACGCATGCAAACACCTTTTGTTGCACATTGCCACATTAAAGCAAGTAATTCACCTAAAGCAGGTGCAGAATTATTTATTGGTGTAGATGAAGTTAAAGTGACTGTAACAGGTCGTCACGAAAATCTATTTATTGTTGAATTTTCTCAACCCATTTTAGATGTGCTCGATAAATACGGAAAACTTCCAATTCCACCATATTTCAATCGTGAAGCTGAAGATATTGATACTGCGCGATATCAAACTGTTTTTAATGATCCTACAAAACTTGCAAGTGTTGCAGCACCAACTGCAAGCCTACACTTCGACCAAGAACTTTTAAATCAACTTGAAGCAAAAGGCATTAACAAAACATTTGTGACTTTGCATGTAGGTGCTGGCACGTTCTTACCTGTTCGTACCAATGACATTGAAAACCATATTATGCATAGCGAATGGTGTGATGTATCAGATGCATCAATGCAACTTATTAAAGAAACCAAAGCTCGCGGTAATAAAGTGATTGCTGTAGGTACAACAGCAACTCGTGCAACAGAAAGTGCGGCTCAAGCAAATGACGGTGAGTTAAAAGGTTGGACTGGCGATACTCAAATCTTCATTTACCCAGGTTATGAATTTAAAGTAGTTGATCGTTTAATTACAAACTTCCATTTACCAGAATCTACCTTATTAATGTTGGTTTCTGCACTTTCAACGCAAGAAAACATTTTGAAGGCATATCATCATGCTGTGGCAGAAAAATACCGTTTCTTTAGTTATGGCGATGCCATGCTAGTTGATTCCACAGCAACGAAGTAGTTCTAATTATGCCTATAGATAGTGTTAGACACTCAATCCACATTCGCAGAAAAAAGAATGCGGTTGTTTTTAACAATATTGATAGGCTTAAAGAATTAGGTCGTCAAGCACGTAGCCATCAAGACATACTTGATGGCTTACACCCTTGGAATGCAAATCACACATTAAAGTTTGATAATAAACTGCCCCTCTTATTAGGTATTTTAGGCGCAATATTATCTCTTGCCATTTTTATATCACCCTCAAATATATGGGCACAGTTATGTTTATTTGCAGGATGTTCGGCAATTTTTTGGTCATATATTACCTATGAAGATAACGAAGAGATTCAAAGCGTCACTTCATATTTAGAAAAAACCATCATTGCAAAAAAATATCAGCTTGAATTTAACAGACCGCCTCCATATCTTGGGCATACAATTAATGCTCATTTATTTACAGTATATTTAAAAAATCTTTTCCCTATTTTTAACCGTGGCTATCATTCGAATAATATAGATTCCTATGCCTCAACAACTTGGATTGATCATCAAGGTATTGAGCACTCTGTTCTCATTTTTTCATATAGTTACGTAACCGAAGCCATAGAAAAACAACAACATGGTGTGACTCTAAAAACAACTGAAATTGAAAAAAGGCTTTGGGGTGCTTTCATTTTTAATATCTATATTCAGGGATTAGCAGTCACATCTATCTCTAAAAAATTTAACTATCCTTATTTGCATGAATGGCAAAGTAACTATATTGCAGCAAATAGAAAAATCGATTTCTTTGGCACAAGCGACATGCATTTAGCAAAAACACTAACGCCTGTGCTTACGCTAAAGCTTGCTAACTTTTTTAATCATCAAAATGGCGAATTGCTCTTTCACCCAGATAAAAATGTAATGTGTTTTATGGGCGCGAAAAATCTATTCCAAATTTCTAAAAATGATAAAACTGTTGAAGATATCTCTGCTTTACGTGGTCATTTACGTACATTTAAATTACCGCATTTAGAGCAACTACAACGTGATTTAATGCTCTTCTTAACTAAAGATTAAAACAAGGAATATATTATGGGGATGATTATTGTTTTATTGGTTCTAATTACAATAACTGTAGCGATTATTATGATTAGAAATAATATTGTAAGACATCATAATGCTTCAATTCGGGCTTGGTCAGATGTAGCAACATACGAACGTCAAAAAATAAAAGTATTAGATGATTTAGCACCTCTAGTTGAACAATATTCTAGCTTTGAAAAAGGCACTTTAGAAAAAGTAACTGAATTACGTCAAAACATTTTGAACCTCAACTTAAATACAAGTGATGTCTCTCAATTACAACGTGTTGAAAGCTTAAGTAAAGAATTAATGCGTAACTTAAATGTTGTTGTCGAAAATTATCCTGAATTAAAAGCCAATGAACTTTATCTAAAAATGATGAGTGAAATTGAAGAACAAAATGACAATGTTTCTGCTGCTATTACCATCTTCAATAGAAATGTTGAGCTGTTCAATAATCATATTCAAATTTTCCCAAACAATATTATTAACACTGCAACACTTGGGAAAAAGAAGCTTCGCCCATTTAGAGATAATCAAGCTTCTCAAAGTTTCGATTATCGTCCAAATTTTTAACAAGCCACATTTATTTCAATAAATGGTTTATGACAGTAACTTTAGATTTTCATAAACAAAAATTACAGAGTTAAAACTCGATAAAGCTAGCGTTTCATACAAGAATCTAGGAAAATATTGGACTTTTAGCACATTTAATCAGCGAACTGTTTTTTCGCCATGATTTGGACATTTTATGAAGTTTGAAAAATTAGGGCAGTCGGGCCGCGCTCGACGTGGTCGTTTGACCCTAGAGCATGGTGTTGTTGAAACACCAATGTTTATGCCTGTTGGAACTTACGGTACCGTAAAAGGTATGCTCCCACGAGATATTGAGGAAATTAAATCTCAAGTTATTCTTGGCAATACCTTTCACTTATATTTACGCCCTGGTTTAGATGTAATCCGTGAACACGGCGGCTTACACGGTTTCATGAAATGGAATAAACCTATTCTTACGGATTCAGGCGGCTTCCAAGTGTTTAGTCTTGGCGCTATGCGTAAAATTAAAGAAGATGGCGTAACGTTCCGCTCTCCTATTGATGGTTCAAAAGTTTTCCTTTCACCAGAAATTTCAATGGATATTCAACATACATTGAATTCTGACATTGTAATGATTTTTGATGAATGTACGCCTTATCCTGCAACTCGTGAAGAAGCGCAAAAATCTTTGCAACTTTCTTTACGTTGGGCAAAGCGTTGTAAAACTCAACATCACGATGTACTGAAAAACCGTAATGCCCTATTTGGTATTATTCAAGGTGGTATGTACGAAGATCTTCGTGAAGAATCACTTAAAGGTTTGCTCGACATCGACTTTGATGGCTATGCAATTGGTGGTCTTTCAGTAGGCGAACCTAAAGAAGAAATGATTAAAGTATTGGATTATCTTCCTGAGCAAATGCCAGCAGATAAACCTCGTTACTTAATGGGTGTAGGAAAACCTGAAGATATCGTAGAAGCTGTGCGTCGTGGTGTCGACATGTTCGACTGCGTAATGCCAACTCGTAATGCGCGTAATGGTCATTATTTTGTGACTGATGGTTTGGTTCGTATTCGTAATGCGAAATATCGTCATGACCAAAGCCCGCTTGATGCACATTGCGATTGCTACACATGCACCAACTTCACACGTTCGTATTTGTTCCATTTAGAAAAATGCGGTGAAATGCTTGCCTCTATGTTAGGGACGATTCATAACTTACGTTATTATTTGCGCCTTACAGAAGCAATGCGTGATGCCCTAGATAACGGTACCTTTGATGATTTTGTAGCAGATTTTTATGCTCGTCGTGGCTTAGAAGTTCCACCTTGTCCGCAAGATTAATATTTCAGTATTTGCGCTGAAGAAAAAGACAAGGTAAATTGCTTACAAGTTAATTTATTATCATGTAGTTAATTACAGTTTTTTATTTAGGAAAATCCAATGAGTCTTTTCATTTCTACTGCTCATGCAGCGGGCGAAGCTTCACAACAACCAAGCTTAATTGCTAACTTAGGTATGATTGCTGTATTCGTTGCAATCTTTTACTTCTTAATCTGGCGTCCTCAATCTAAACGTGCAAAAGAACACCGCGCGTTAGTTGAAAGCTTAGGTGTTGGAAGTGAGGTTGTATTTGCTGGTGGTCTTATGGGTAAAGTCCTTAAGATTGAAGGCGACTTCGCTGTTATTGAATTGAGCCGTGGTGTTGAAGTGAAAATTCAACGTGCAAGCGTGATTTCAGTTCTTCCTGAAGGCACATTAAATAATCTTTAATCAAAAATTAGTCGTGCGATTCGCACGACTTTTTTCATTTTAAGAAGAAAATAAATGCGTTACCCAGCATGGAAATATCTACTAATCCTATTTGTTCTTGTGATTAGTACATTATATGCCCTGCCAAGTTTGTATCCAGATGAACCTGCTGTTCAAATTTCTGGTGCCAAAGCTGGCACCCAAATTGATCAAAGCATCATACAAAAAGCAGAGCAAATTTTAAAAAGCGAAAACATTGCCAGTCATGACAATAGTTTCACCAATAATGCCGCATTATTACGTTTAGATTCATCTGAAGCACAATTAAAAGCAAAAGATGCGTTACGTCGCGGTCTTGGTGACAATTATGTTGTTGCTCTTAACCTTGCGCCTACAACTCCAGAATGGCTTCAAAAAATTGGTGCAAAACCAATGAAGTTAGGTCTAGATTTGCGTGGTGGTGTTCACTTCCTACTTGAAGTAGATATGGACAAAGCCATTAGTCAGCGTATGGAAACATCAGCAACAGATTTACGCCGTCAACTCCGTGATAATAAAATTAAATTCAACAGCCTTTCGCTGAACAATAATGTCATCACAGTTCAATTCGCAAATAATTCTGACCGCGATGAAGCTGGAGATTTCTTACGCCGAAATGGTAATGAATATACACAACAAGCTGTTGCTACAACTGAAGGTTCAACTTTACGTTTAACTTATACTGATGTACGCAAACAAGAAATTCAGTCTTATGCAGTTAACCAAAACTTAACAACTTTACGTAATCGTATTAACGAGTTAGGTGTTGCCGAAGCACTTGTACAAACCCAAGGTAGCAACCGTATTGTGGTTGAACTTCCTGGTGTGCAAGATACTGCTGAAGCAAAACGTGTATTAGGTCGTACAGCAAACTTAGAATTCCGTTTGGTATCTGATTTAAACGATCAACACATTGACTCATATACAGGTCAATTAAAAGATCAAGCCCCTCCTGGCACAGAAGCATTTGCATTCCAATCGCTTGATAGTGGTCGTCAGTTATTACTAAACCGCACTCGTATTTTAACGGGTGAACGTGTTCAAAATGCATCTTCAGGCTTTAGCCAAGATTCTGGTGGTGCTGAAGTTAACATTACCCTAGATTCTTCTGGTGGTAAGTTAATGTCGGATGCAACACGTAATGCTGTTGGCAAACGTATGGCTGTATTGTTCATTGAAAACAAACAGCGTATTAGCTACGTTCAAGATCCTGAAACTGGTGCGCAAACTGAAGTACGTACACCTTATACAGAATCTGTTGTAATTAATGCTGCAACAATTCAAGCAGTATTAGGTTCACAATTCCGTATTACAGGTCTAGATTCTCCACAAGAAGCAGCAGAACTTGCATTAATGTTACGTGCAGGTGCTTTAGCTGCCCCAATGTACTTTGTTGAAGAACGTGTTATTGGTCCAAGCTTAGGTCAAGAAAACATCGACAAAGGTGTTCTTTCAACTCAAATTGGTTTCTTACTTGTTGCGATTTGGATGGTGGTTTTCTTCCGTCTATTTGGTTTAATCGCAAACTTTGCACTTGTACTTAACCTTGCCATGATTTTGACAGTAATGTCTTGGCTTGGTGCATCCCTCACCCTTCCAGGTATTGCAGGTATTGTAATTACCATTGGTATGGCGGTCGATGCCAACGTACTTATTTGTGAGCGAATACGAGAAGAAATGAAATGGGGAGCCTCGCCTAAGCAAGCAATTGTGGCAGGTTATGACCGTGCGTATAACACCATTTTCGACTCAAACTTAACAACATTCCTTGTTGCGTTCATTTTATTTGCAATTGGTACAGGTCCTATTAAAGGCTTCGCCATTACATTAATGATTGGTATTGTTTGCTCAATGTTCACTGCGATTACAGTAACGCGTGCAATTGTTCAAATCATTTATGGCAAAAAACGTAACTTGAAAAAGTTGAGCATTTAGGAGATCGATGATGACTGATAATACTCAACTAGATTCAAAAAAATACGGTCGCCCTGAAGAAGAACGTATTATTCCATTTATGAAAATTGCGATGCCTGCTGCATTGTTTTCAATTCTCATTACAGTGGCAAGTATCTTCTTTATTGCAACGAAAGGTTTAAACCTTGGTTTAGATTTTACTGGCGGTATTGCAGCAGAACTAAACTATGCTAAACCTGTTGAAGCAACCGATGTTTCTGCTGCTTTAGCTAAAGCCGGTTTCCGTGACCCTGTTGTTCAAACTTTAGGTTCAAACCGCGACCTTATGGTTCGTATGCCTGTGCAATCAGAAATGAAAGCAGAAGATATGAACAACGTCATTAACAAAGCTGTTCAATTACCAGGTAATGCTGCTGTTGTGCATAAAGTTGATGTTGTAGGTGGTCAAGTAGGTAATGAGCTTTATCTTCGTTCTGCGGGCGCTGTTGCTTTAGCATTATTATTAATGCTTGTTTACGTAACAGTTCGCTTCGAATTTAAACTTGCGATGGGTGCAGTACTTTCATTGTTCCACGATATTGTGGTGACTTTGGGTATTTTCGCCATGATGCAGTGGCCTTTCGACTTAACAGTTCTTGCGGCATTACTTGCGATTATTGGTTTCTCGCTCAACGATAACATCGTTGTATCTGACCGTATTCGTGAAAACTTCCGTAAAATTCGTGGTGCTTCGCCATTAGAAATTATCAATATTGCATTGACTGAAACCTTACGTCGTACCATTCATACATCTATGACTTTATTGCTTGTTGTTATTGCAATGATGTTGATGGGTGGTGATGGCCTGAAATGGTTCTCTGTAGCAATGTTTGTAGGTGTATTTGTGGGTACATATTCATCTATCTACATTGGTACTGCCTTTGCTTTATGGCGTGGTATTAACCGCCAAGATTTCATTGTGCAAGTTAAACCAGAGTTTGATGAAGAAGAAGTTATTTAACTTTTTTCTAAACTCAATAAAAAGCCCATCATAAGATGGGTTTTTTTAATGCGGATGTATTTGTATTTCTGGCAAATTAAAACCTTTACAGGACTGCTCAGATCGCCATGCAACGGTTAGCATAATATGGGCAAGTTGAAAGTTTTGATAAGCAAACGTGCCTATTTGCGGATGGCTACACATCCCACCATTTTGTTCAGCATGAACTTGCGTATCAAATTCATTTAAGTTAATTCGAATACCTAGACCAGCGGCTTTAAGCACAGCTTCTTTTGTTGTCCAAACCTTAAACCAATATTCTTTTTGCTGTTCTAAGCTATTCCAATTTTCTAATTCGTTAGGATGAAAAGCATGTTGTGCTAAAGCCTCAAAACGTACTTTTCGATCTAAATCTTCAACATCAATGCCCAAGTCTTTTACGGAATGACTAAGCGCCAAAGCATAATTTTTTTGGCTATGACTATGATTAAAATTGAATGTTGGATGTTGCTCTAAATAAGGCTTACCAAATTCTGTTGGAACAATGTGCTCATTCAGAATTTCACTGTTTAAAGCGCTCGATAAATATTGATTACGCTGAGTATAAATTTGTTCTTTTTTATAATAATTATAAGAGCGAATATCTAGAAAATTGGATTTTTCTAATGGAATAAGTTGAGCCAATGAATTCACATGAATTGTGATTAATTTATGCTTGTTCATTTGCTCAACTCGATATCCAAATTAGAATCTTACGATATCACCTTTTAAAGCAACACCAGCAATTGCTGTACCTTTATGGCATTCATATGTTGTAGTACTTTTTGAAGTGTTCGATTTGTAATAACTTACCAAGTTAGTAACCGCATTTGCACCACGTGCTTTTGCAGTATTTTGGAATTGAATAAGTGCAGAACGTAAAACATGATCACATGCTTTTTCAGCAGACTTCCCAAAACCATTGGTTTTTTTATTTGTTACCAAGCCTCTTGCAATTGCTTTACCGCCAGAGCGTGTTCCTGCCAAATAGAATTTTACAGAACCATCTAAAACACCATCAGCTACAGCACGATCAACAGCTTCTCTAAAGTTAAAATTATGCGCTTCATCTGCTGCATAAGCCGAAGAAACCCCAACTAAACCAAGAATTGCTGCAAGATAAACTTTCTTTAACAACATGATATTTCCCTCTTAAAATTTATTATTTTCAATTATTGCTTTGCTTTTGCAAATTGAACATATACATATTTATCTAATCTTAACTTTCAAGCAATGGCATTTTTAATGAATAACATTGCTTTTACATTTTAAGTTTCAAAGATCCAACAATGAATTAAGACGGTAAATTTACTTAGCCTAAAACATTGTCAAAATCATCATTTAAAACTTCACAGCAAAATCTCTTTATGCAATTTTCTTAAAAATTAGAGATGTATTAATTCCACCAAAGGCAAAGTTATTACTCATAATAATATCGGCTTGCATTGAACGAGCTTCACCAACGATATAGTCTAAATCGCCACATGCTTCATCTACTTCATCTAAATTCAAAGTTGGGGTAAACTCATTACGTAGCATCATTTCAATACTTAACCATGCTTCAAGCGCCCCACACGCACCCAAAGTATGTCCAAAATAACTCTTTAATGAGCTAATTGGTTTTTTACCTAAAATACGTGCTGTAGCTTGAGATTCTGCAATATCGCCTTGGTCTGTAGATGTTCCATGCGCATTTACATAATCAATATCATCAGCACTGAGTTCAGCATCTTTTAGTGCCAATTGCATGCATCTCCCCATCATTTCTGAATCTGGACGCGTTACATGCTGACCATCTGTATTACTACCATAGCCAACAATTTCTGCATAAATTTTTGCACCACGTGCTTTAGCATGTTCATATTCTTCTAGAATTAAACATCCTGCACCTTCACCAACAACCAAACCATCTCTATTTTTTTCAAAAGGTCTTGGCGTTTTTTCTGGATGATCATTTTGCGCACTTGTTGCAAGTAAGACATCAAATACAGCCGATCCTGCCGCACTTAATTCCTCTGCACCACCTGCAAGCATTACCTTTTGTTTACCATATTTAATGGCTTCGTATGCCTGACCAATTGCCATTGAGCCTGAAGTACATGCACTTGATGTTGGCAAAGTTAAGCCTTTTAAACCAAAATAAACCGTCATATTTACGGCACTCGTATGTGACATCATACGAATATAAGTTGTCGCATTAAGCTCATTCATGTTGTTATCTAACAACATTGCACCAAACTCACGAACAGCATTTACACTACCCGCAGATGAACCGTATGCAACGCCCGTTTCACCACTTTTTAAAATCGGATCATTCAACAAACCCGCATTTTCTAATGCTTTTTCTGCACAAATTACAGACATAAGCGCAACACGCCCCATGCCTCGTGTCACTTTACGATTAAAATGACTTGGCACAGTAAATGACTCTACAGGCCCACCTAATTTACTGCGTAAATCTGTATACACTTCCCAGTCTGACATATAACGAATGCCACTTTTACCTTGATGGAACTGTTCAAAAATTTGATCTGCTGTTTCACCTAAAGAAGTGATTCCTGACATTCCTGTAACAACAACGCGCTTCATTAAATTAATCCCCCATTCACTGAAATGACTTGGCGAGTGATATAAGCTGCATCATCGCTACATAAAAATTTTACAACTTTAGCAACTTCTTCCACTTGCCCCATTCTTTGAAGTGGAATCATTTTTAAAGCATGTTCTTTTACTTCTTCCGACACCATTTCGGTTTCAATTAAACCTGGTGCAACACAATTTACCGTAATTTTTCTTTTTGCTAACTCAAGTGCAAGTGCTTTAGTTGCACCAATTAAACCTGCTTTTGCAGCGCTATAATTCACCTGCCCTCTATTCCCTATAATTCCAGAAACAGAAGATAAAGTCACAATACGACCGCCTTGTTTTAAACGAATCATTGGCATAACAAGTGGTTTTAATACGTTATAAAAACCGTGCAATGATGTATCTACAACATGATCCCAATCTTCATCGGTTAAAGCAGGAAATGCGCCATCTCGAGTAAGTCCCGCATTTAAAACAACGCCATAAAATGCACCATGATCTGCAACATCTTTTTCTAATATTTGTAGAATGTTTTCGCGCTCATTTACATCAAACATTAATACATGGCTATTACGCCCAAATGATTTAATTTCTTCTGCAACTTGTTCTGCTTCTTGTTGTCTTGATCTTGCATGAACAGTAACATCAAATCCTGCTTTTGCTAATTCAATTGCAATTGCTTTACCAATACCACGGCTTGACCCTGTTACTAAAATTCTTTTATTCACTTTAATTTCCCAATAATTTGATCAATTTCTTGTGGTTCATAAACACTTAACATTGCACATATTTTATGTTCTTTATATTCAATTTCACATTGAAATTGCCCCAAACCCTCATGCAAATAATTTTGTTCAATACAAATTCGAACAACATCACCCATTGCAAAATATGGCACAGGAATATGCATTTTCCGCGTACCCAATAAAAAGCCTATTTTAGGATTTTCACCTTTTTTTCGACCTTGGAATCCTGCATAGGCACTGACTGTTTGCGCCATAATTTCAATGCTTGTCCACGTTGGTAGACCTTCGGGCTCACAAAACATTAAGTCTGGCGTAATATGTAATTCCGCAATTGCCTTTTCATCTGTCACTTCAATTAAGTGGTCAACAAAAACCATGGGCTTTTCATGTGGAATAAACTTTACTGCATCCATCATTTAAAACTTGTCCCTAAAATAATACTAATATTGCTACCACCAAATGCGAATGAGTTACTCATTACATATTGAATAGGCTTATCTAAATTTGTATTTAAAACATAATTTTGATCATCTAATTCAGGATCTAAAACACCCGAATGATGCAAAGGCAACCAAGATTGATCAAGTAAAATCTGTTGGCAAATATAAGCTTCTATTGCACCTGCAGCACCTAAACAATGCCCTGTTTTATGCTTCGTACTACTGAGCGGCACATCAATATTTTCAAAAACTTTACGTACAGCTTTAATTTCCATCGCATCATTTTGCACAGTTGAAGTACCATGCATATTTAAATAGCCAATATCTGATGCTTTTAAATTTGCCATGTCTAAAGCTTTTTGCATGGCTTCTGCTGCACCTTTTCCTTCAGGATGTGGCGCTGAAATATGCCAAGCATCCATAGACTCACCTGCCGCTAAAAACATAACAGGTGCTTGATCTTTAGAGATTAAAAATAATGCTGCCGCCTCACCAATATTTATACCATCGCGGTTTTTACCGCAGGGTTGGCAAATATCATGTGACAAGCTTTCTAAGCAATTAAAACCATTCAAGGTAAGTTGGCAAAGTGTATCTACTCCACCTACAAGTACAGCATCAACCAAACCTGCATTAATTAAGCGCTGACCTGCAGCCATTGCTTTTGCACTCGATGAACATGCTGTAGAAATTGTATAAGCAGGACCTTCCCAACCTAAATATTGCTGTAAGTCTTTTGCTAAACTGCCCATTTCTTGTTTTTTATGAATCACTTCAACATCTTCATTATGTCGAAAATGTTGTTTTAAAATAACTTCGTTATCTGCAATACCTGAAGTTGATGTACCAAGAACTACACCTAAACGAACTTTAGAAAACTGAGCTGTATATTCACGAATATTTGATTCAATACGTTGTAATGCAGTTAATGCAAATCTTAAATTTCTTGAATCTGACTGCTTTAAACTTAAAGGAACATCTTGAATAAGTTCAGATGCACAAGCACCAACCCATACTTTCTTTTCAGCAATAAATTCTGAACATTGTGTAAATGTATTCACGTTCGTATTTAATGCTAACTTCATTTGCTCAGAGCTTTCACCTAAAGCAGATAAGCCCACACTAAATTGAATACCAACAGCAGAATAATCTGCACCAATTTTATTGTGCATTTGAAGCCTCATCACTTTCTAAGCTTTCATCTATTGAGCTAATGACCATTTGATATGGCACTTGCACATTATTCAACTCAATTGAATCTGGCTGATGAATAATTTCTAAAACGGCTTGTTGCTGAATATAAATTTTCTGTGTTGATGGATTTGTTTCAACACGTATTTGACTGCCTTGCAACTGTGAAAAGTTAGGATATGTTGCATAAAGTAAATCACGCACAATATATTCAAATGGTAGTAATTTCATTTGATTAATACGCTGTTGAACATCTACTTTTTTGCCATCAAAACTCAATTTAAACAGTTGTTGCCCCGTCAAACTTAAAGCAACCATTTCCAAGTTTTGTCCATTTTGCTGTTGATATAACAAAAAGCTAAAACTGTGTTTTTTCCATTCAACTTCAATTTGGTCTTGACGTTGATAAGACTGAGCTACCCAACTTGGCGTAACCAAACCTTGAGCAGATGGAATTAGAGATTGGCAAGCACTACAAAATAGTGCTGTTGCCAATAACGTTGCTGTAAGTTTTAAACGAGGCTTGAAGTCCATTTCTGTCCTTTTTCCTTATTGATCTTCGCGGCAATATTCAGCAATTGTGCTTAAACGTTTTTTCGCATTTTTATAAATTGGGTTTGTTTGATCCCAAGCATAACCAGCAAGTAAAGATGCGATCATGCTACGAACATTATTCTCTTGATGATTTGAGAATACAACATTCTGAAATTCGCCTGTATACCAAGCTTCAACATAAGCACGGAACACCTGAATTCCCGCACGTAACGGTTTTTCATATTGTTCCATCCAATCAATATTTTCGCCTTTAATATATTGGTCAACCAAAGGCACAACCATGCTTGATGATTTCAACGCAATGGTAACACCCGATGAGAACACAGGATCTAAAAATTCGCCCGCATTTCCTAACAGTGCATAGTTTCGCTGTGCAAGATGTTTTACATCTGCTGAATAACCGACCAATGTACGCACAGGCGTATCGAATTTTGCATTACGAAGTACATAAGAAAGTGCTTCATCATCAGCTAAAATACGACGTTGCAAAGCAGCAACATCGTAATCGCTACTACCATCAAAGCCATATTTCTCAAAGAAATCTTCTTCGGCAACCACACCAAAAGATGCACGACCATCTGCAAATGGAATGAGCCAATACCATGCACGTGGATCTTTTTCGTGAACTGTAATTAGAATTTTTTCACGATCGAATTCAGGATCATCTAAAATTCCATCTTCAATATGGGTAAATACAGCACGACGTACAGGAAAATCTGATGGGCTTTCTAAGTCTAAATGCTTAGGTAAAATACGACCAAAACCACTTGCATCTAACAAGAATTTTGCTTGAATTTGGTAGGTTTCACCTTGTTCAGTTTTTACAGTCAAAATAGGCTGTTCAGGCTCAACATTAACAGCTAATACTTCATGCCCAAAACGAATATCCGTTCCCATCTTTTCAGCTTGTTGCGCCAAAATATGATCAAAGCTTGCACGTCTTACTTGCCAAGTTGTTCCCGGCCCTTCGCTAAATTTTTTAGTGAAATCGTAAAAGCTACGTTTTTTCCCTTTTAAGAAAGCTGCGCCATTTTTAAATTGGAATCCGCACTCTTCAACATGATCACGCACAGTATCAAGCAATCCTGCTTCTTCTAAAAATACCATGCACTGAGGAAGCAAAGATTCACCAATAGAAAACCGTGGAAAATGCTGTTTTTCAATAATCGTAACATCATATCCTTTCTGTTTTAGCAATGCTGCTGCCGAACTACCAGAAGGTCCCGCCCCAATAATTAAAATATCTGTTTTTTGCATTGTACTCATGCAATCTTACTCCAAACCTTCAGCTCTTTGACTGATGTTGTTAATCACAACATGCTTATCATCTGATGATGTAAACAATGTTGCGTAAATAAATGCGAAAATTACGCCTAATAAAACAGTTAATCCAAAACAATGAATGGCATAAGTTTGACTAAATGAAAGCAAACCAAAACCAAAAAATGTCGACATCATACATAAGAACAATGCCATGCCAACAACTTGAGGATGATCATGTCCATGGCGATAAAAAATCGCATAGTCCACGCCAATCCCCATAATTAGAAATGTCCCCATAATACTGAATAAGTTAATTTCAGCACCAAGCCAAGCCTGAATCGCAAACGTAGTCATGAGCGCCATAGTGACAGGTAAAACTAAAGGTAAAATGGACTTTTTACCGTAAAGCACACCTAAACCAATCATCAGTAAAACAATGGCAGATAATAGTAACCACTGCGCATGAATACGATGCTCTTTAAACAGTTGTGAAAGTTGGTGAACAGGTTGTAGTAACTGAACATCTTCACCCATTAGACTTTGAATGGCCTGATTATTATGAACACCTTGCAACATCACCAAACGCTCAGTTGCACTCATTTGTAAAAATGCGAGTGGATGTTCTGCAAAGATTTTTTCCGTGAGCAATGGTTGCTGTTTTAAATGCTGTTGCCAGCTTAAAATATCTTGCGTATCTAACTGCATTACTTGTGCGTATTCAGTTAATGTTTCACGTGGAATTTGTTCTAATAATTGAATATTGTGTTGTTGCTGTTGAATAGATGGTAACCACTGCCCTAAAGCTTGAAAACCTTCAACTTTTCCATCTTGTTTAAGTTGCTCTAATTTCAATAATAAAGTTTGTTCATTTTTCTCAAGTTCTTGAGGCGTTGTGCCACTTACTACAAAGTAGTCACTACCTTGCTGTTGCATAAAACGATCACGAACGTATTGATC
The DNA here is from genome assembly GCF_034187745.1 of Acinetobacter faecalis. Lineage (NCBI taxonomy): Bacteria > Pseudomonadati > Pseudomonadota > Gammaproteobacteria > Moraxellales > Moraxellaceae > Acinetobacter > Acinetobacter faecalis. The sequence goes on from NZ_JAXHPF010000005.1 coordinate 80,285, forward strand.
TTCTTGTTTAAGTTTTTGGTCCATACTCTGCAAATTGCGAATATCATCATTACTTTTTAAGAAAAATAAACTGCTTGTAGTTACAAGTAAAATAATAAGAATTAGACCATAACGAAGTGGATTATTCGCTTGTACAAAACTACGAATTTTTCCAATAAAACTTAAAGTTCGAATTGCAGGTTCTGCATTTAAAGCAGGAAGTCTTGGCAATAATAAAATACTGGTAATCCACGCTGCGGTTAAACCCACCATAGAAAACACAGCAATTTGTCTAAAGCCTGGAAATGGTGTGAAACTTAAAACAACATAAGCAAATAATGTCGTTAGCAAACCTACAAACAAACTTGGTAAAACTGGCGTTAAGACTTTAAATCCATTGACATGTCTATGCTGAGATTGCAACGCCATGAAATAAAATGAAAAATCGACACATACACCAATTAAACTTGCGCCAAACACCAAAGTCATTAAATGAATTTCATCAAACACTAAGTATGTTGCAGCAAAGGCAACTAAACATCCTGTTCCAACTGCAACCATTTCTGTCAGCATTGGACGCACAGAACGAAAGCCAAACCACACAAGAAGTAAAATTCCAAGTGTAGAACCCACACCAATGGTTGAAATTTCTTCTTGAGCTGAACTTGTACCAAACTGAGCAAACATCAGCGTGCCTGTCCAATGTGGTTCTACATTATGTTGTTTAATTTTTTGGTTTAAAGCATCAATAAAAATAGCAGTTTGTTCTTGATAATCAATATTGTAAGGACTGCTTTTTAGTTCTAAAACTAAAAGTCGTGAAATTCCTTTATCATCACGAATAGTGGCAAAACCATCTTCTAATTGAATATCTGTTTGCGATTGTAAAGCAGACAAACCCATTACATAACGTGGAAAAAATAACAGCGGATCTTGTTGTAAAAGTTCTGCTGTTATTGGCATGCCCGGACTCATCATTTGCAACATACTTTGTTCTGTAAGTGCTTGATAATCCTTTTGCTCTAAAAGCGTTTTATCATTTTCATTGAGTAAGCCAACTTTATGTTGATATAAAGCTGTGGCAAATTTTTCATTATCTAGTTGTGGTTTTAAAGGCTGAAATAAATCACTTTGTTTTACTTCAGACTGAATTTCTTGAGTCGCTTGTTTTAAAGATGCATCGTCTTTGGCATCAAGCACCACAAATACTTTATTATTGAGCTGATCACTAACATATTGCTGTGCTTTTTCTAAACGGGCATCTTGGTGCGTTTCAGGAAGCAAAGCAAAAATATTAGTCTGAATCCTAATATCTTTATTAAGCCATGCTGCTCCAAGCACTATCGCAATAATACTTAGAACAATCAGCCAAGCGGCCGTGCACTTATTTTGCCAATTGGAAAAGTGCATTTTCAGCTGCCGTTAATGTTTGAGGTTGAGCTGCTTGCTGACTAAAACGAATAGTTGTACTGTTATTTGCTTGTTCTTGAATCACAATTTGATCTACATAACGCTGACCTTGTGCATCTACTTTTACAAAAAGTTTTTTAAATAAACCACTTTTTGGCGTTAAAGATACATTCCATTTCGTTGGCGAATAATTTGCAGAAACTACATTAAAGTTTTTTGCCAAAGCGGTTTCATTACCAGACATCAACTGTAAAAACATGGTTGCAACCGAACCATAAGGCGTTTTATCCACTTCAATTTGGCTATATGTACGTTGTGTTTTTTGTACAATTTTTTTAGGTGTAACAATTAAATCTGCTTTCACAGGACTTTGTATTTGCCAAAGCACACCTCTGTCTTTTGTAAATACCACCGTGCCTTTAGATACATAGGTTTTATTTAAAGACGCTAATTTTTTATGCTGTACGAAGTTCGCACGTACAACAGAAGATGCTGAAAGCTGAGTGAAAATTTGTTTAAGATCTGAATTTTGTGCATGCGTTGTTGTACTTAATAATGCAAATAAACTCATCACAAAGCCAATAAAAACAATTAAAAATCGTGTTTTTTTTATATTCATTTTATTTTCCAGCCTTAAATTCAGACCAAGCATTTAAGCAATCGAGCAAAACTTGTGGAGATTGATAACACATTTCACGTGTACTCATATCTACAGCAACTTGCGAGGTAAATCCTTTCGTCAAACGTTTACCCGATTCAGCATCAAAAATTTGATATTCAATTTTCAAACGGTTTTCCCATTCTTTCAAAATGGCACGAATACGAATTTTTTGAGCAAACTCGATACCTTGTGCATAACGCACATAGCTTTCAATAACAGGCCATGCAAACCCTGAATCACGCATTTGATTGTAGTTATAATGAAATTGATCAAGTAACTTACATCGAGCAATTTCAAAATACTTCAAATAATGCCCATGCCAAACCACATTCATTGTATCTACATCGTGAAATGGCACTTCAATAATTACATCGGCATGCATAGCGTGTTCCTATTTTTAAAAAGTCTTATGAATTGAATACTTGATTTAATAATTCTAAATTTTCAAATCGATCTACAAGACCTTGTAACTCATTTTGTAATGGACGATCTTCTTCTACATAATTGAAGGTTTGAAGAACCCACTGTTTAAACTGCGTTAATACTTCCGTAAGTTCTGTATCTACACCTTTTAATTTAATCGCTTGTACACTTGCACAACTTAAAGCGGCAATCACTTGTTCAGTTAAAATAATTACTCGAGCAGCATCACGCGCTGCAATAGTTCCCATACTGACTTTATCTTGATTATGACACTCTGTAGAACGAGAGAATATTGATGCTGAAAGTGTTTGTTTTAACGCTTCGGCTGTCCAAGCAGACACACCAATTTGAACTGCCTTAAATCCATGATTTAGCGGTAAGCGATCTGCGGTTGAACCTGTTAAATTACGAGGTAAACCATTATTCATTTTATAATCGACCAATTGTGCAAGTTGACGATCCATCAAATCGGCAATATTAGCGATCATAATTTTTAAGCTGTCCATGGCTTGAGCAATATGACCACCATAGAAATGACCACCATGTAAAACACGTAAATTTACAGGATCAATAAGTGGATTATCATTACTTGAGTTCAATTCATTTTCAATAAATTGACGCAACCAAGTTTTTGAATCTTCAAATACACCAATAATATGTGGTGCGCAGCGTAATGAATAACGGTCTTGCAAACGAGAACTCTGATGTTCAGTTTGAACTTCGCTGTTTAACCATTCACGTAATTGTGCAGCAATATTTTGTTGCCCAACATGCGGTTTTTGAGCAAATAAAACTTCATCAAAATGACTTGGATTACCTTCTAAAGCCAAAACATTTAATGCTGTAATGCAGGTACTTGCTAAAGAAATTTGTTCTGCTTTTTTATAATTTAAACATGCAATAGCGGTCATTACTGCCGTACCATTCATGAGTGCAAGCCCTTCTTTAGGACGCATTACATGTGCTTGCATGCCTTTTTCTGCATACACTTCAGCAATAGGTACAATTTGACCTTGATAATACACATCACGTTCACCAACCAAAGCACCTGCAATATAAGACAACGGTGTTAAATCACCACTTGCTCCAACAGAACCTTCAGAAGGAATTACAGGAATTACATTTTCATTGAGCATCCAAGCTAAACGTTCAAGCAATGCAAGTGACACACCCGAATAACCACGTGCCAATGAACATAAGCGTGTTACAACAACTGCACGCGCTGTAATTAAATCTAAATTTTGACCTAAGCCACAACCGTGAAAACGAGACAATTGTAAAGGAAGTTCATTTACTTGATGCGGCGGAATTTCAACTAAGCAAGAGTCGCCATATCCTGTTGTTACACCGTAAATTACGCCTTCATCTTTTAAAAGCTGATCTAAAAAATCTGCACCGCGTTGAATAAGCGAGCGCCATTCATTAGATGAAGGAAGTGCAACTTGAATTTCTTGACGGGCTACAGCAACCACTTCCTCAATAGAAAGTGGCTTTTCCCCCACGACTAACACTTGCATTACTTTTTATTCCAAAAATTATAAAAATTAAACCATTGATACGGAACACGTAAGCAATGACCCTCCAACAACTCGATATATTGTCGTGTTGTTTGCTTCATTTCTTCCATTCTATTTTTACGAGAAAACTGCACTTTATCGGCAATTTTATGAATATGAACTTCAAAATTTTGATTCATGCGGTAGCAAAATACTGCTAATACAGGAACCTTTAATAAATTGGCTAAAATCCAAGAACCTTGAGGCCAACTTGCATCTTCACCTAAAAATTCAACTGTTTGCACACGCTCAGATTGAATTGGAACACGATCTGCAGCAACAATAATCCACTCACCACGATCTAATTTTTCTTGCAAAATGACAGCCGTTTCTATACCAACGTCATCAACAGACAAAAGATTCACATCTGCATTTGAGTTTAGCTTTTTTAAAAATGAATTAAATTTAGTTGCATGCTTTTGATAAACAAGCACATTAATTTTTTGCTTATGATTCGATTTAACTGCACGTAATAACTCAATATTTCCAAAATGAGAAACGACAATAACCGCACCTTTTTGATAATGTTCACGAAAGTTCTCATGTCCAAACAACTCAAGCTTAGATTCATCAACACTGCCTAACCAGCCTTCAATTTTATCTAAAATACATTCACCAAATTCCATGAAATGTGAATAGGTATTGGCTTGTGTTGGCGCTTTAGAAAATGGTGATTTTTCACCTGCAAACTCATGTAATTTAGTTAAATATTGCAACGAAGCATTACGTGCAAATTTAGAAAATAACCAATACCAAAAAATCACAAATAACAAAACAAAACGACAAAGCCATCGACCGCCTAATCGATAAAAACCAAGCATGAGCATAAGCGGAAGCATACCGCCCCGCTCTTTAATATTACTCCATTGATTTTTACTTTTTAGCTTCACTCTGCGCTCTTTATTTTTTGATAAATTAATTTAGGTAAACGAACTAACATGCCTGCAAAAAGCTTGGAATGAGCTTTCGTTAAACCAATATTGTCTCGTAATGCATTAAAATGTGAGATTCCATTTTCAGGATAAATCACTTGCGTTGGCACATTAACAAAAGGAACATTATCCCATTTCAGGCGTACCAAAATTTCAATATCAAAACTCATGCGCAATTGAAAAGTGGCTTTTTCTAATACTTTAACTGTGCTTTGAACTGGATAAATTCGAAATCCGCACATACTATCTTTAATTTCAAAAGATAAGCTATTAATCCACACCCAAATATGTGTCGCATAGCGTCCATATAAACGTAGCTTTGGCACAGAAGCATCATATACAGGATTGCCAATAATCATTGCTTGAGGATTTGCAATTGAAGCATCTATAAATTTTTGAATATCATTCCAATCATGCTGACCATCAGAATCTAACTGTAATGCATGGCTATAACCTAGTTCTTTTGCTTTAAAGATACCAGTGATTACTGCTTGACCCTTGCCTTGGTTAATTTCGTGTTCAACTAACGCCACTAAGTTATTTTTACTCGCAATTTCTCGCAATAAATTCGTGCATTCCTGTTCACTACCATCATTAATCATAATAATTGGAAGCTGAAATTGATTTAAATGTTGCACCAAACTTTCTAAATAATGAGGATGGTTATATACAGGAATCACAAAACAATGCTTTATATCTTCACTCATATTCACGCCTCCTCTTGAAGAGCAAACAACAAACGACCTGAAGCAATCGTTTTATCATCGCCTAATATTTCAAAACTAATTTTATGTAATTTGCGTGTAAGTTTTAATTGGACAACAGAGTAAGGGTAAATTAACTCTTGAAATTTCAATTGTTCAAAGCCGTTACACCATTGTAAATCTGCCCAAGTTTGTTTTGCAAAGTGTTGAACAAAGCCAACTTGCCCCACACCAGGAAAAATTGGAAATGTTGGAAAATGTCCTTTAAAACACTCTAATTCAGGTGTAAATTCCAATTCGAATTGTGCTTGTACATCTACTAATTTCTGTTCAAGCACAACAGGTAATAACATTGGCTGAAACAATGATTTCAAATATTGTTTATTTAACTTAGCTTGTGCATTTTGTGGTAATTGCGTGATGAATCGCCACTGTCTTGGAATAGCAATACTTTCTAACTTGTCTTTTAATTTTGCTTTTATATTGGCAACAAATGTTGATTTCTCACCTTTTACAAGCTTTTCACGAGCTTCGTTTGTAAGCACAACTACACATGCCAACATTTGACGATGTTCTTTTTCAACAACCAATACATGACATTGCGAAACATCATCAAGTTCTAAAATTTTATGTTCAATCGCATCTAAACTTAAACGCTTTTCTTCTAATTTAATAATTCTGTCTAAGCGACCTAATAATTTAAATGGACTCTTCAAGTTATCTAAATCAACAAGCTCAATTTTATCACCTGTTAAAATCCAATCTTGAGTACATGCATGATTTGCTTTCACTGCGAGTTCTTGTTGTTCCGATTGTCGAATTTCAACGTTCGCAAATGGTGTCCACAATGCCTCATCTTCTCGTCTATGCGCAATTCCACCTGTTTCCGAACTACCAAAAACTTCTGTAATTGGCACATTCACAAATGGGCGAATACCTGAATCTAGCTTACCACCCGATGAATACACCGTAATACATTCTTGCAACACAACATCTGTCGTCCAACGCTTTAATAATGCAGGGCTAGAAATTACATAATTTACGATATTCAAATGAGCAATTTTCTTTTCGACATCAACAACATCTTCAGGAAAAGCGACTTGGTTTTGATAAAAACTGCGTCCACTCGCCAAAGGCCAAAGTAGTTTAAAGAGCAAACCATAGATATGTTGATGGCTGACTGTCGCTATCGCAACAGCTTGTTCTGGAAGCTCAAAACTTTCATTTAAACCTGCAACTTCATTAAATAACTGCGCAAGTGTACGAGGAATTTTTTTCGGTTGACCTGTAGAACCAGATGTATAGAAATAAACAGAAGACTGCTCTAAAAAGTTTTGATCAAATTTTAAAAAAATCTGGGATGCTTCAAACTGAAGTGTCTGTCTTGTTAAAAAATAGATATTTTGTTCTGCTAATTCTTTTTCTAAATCACTAATACGGTTGGGTGGTAACAACACTTGTTTCTTCGCATTCAGTGCAGCAAACAATAAAACTAAAAATTCGTAGCTATCTTGTTCCCAAAGTGCCCATGTTTCTGTTTCAAGTTGTTCAATTTGAGCTTGCTGCTCTGCAACATCTTGCCAAAAACTTGCAAAACTAACGGTACTCAAATCTGACTTTATACAAAGTAGCTTTGGTGAATTTACATAATTCTCAAAATAACAAGACATAACAATCCGTTTTCTATTTTTACTTAGTTCATTTTTTGCATTTCATGTAAACGCTGTTGACGTTTACGCAATAAATATTCCCCAAGCAACAAAACTCCCATCAAAAGATAGGAAATAAAACCGTTGTATAACACCCAAATTTTTGTGGATGTAAATAACACTGTTCCTAAAGCAATAACAGCATTTACAACAAAGAATCCACACCAAACAATTGTTACTTTCTTTGTCCAAATTACCCCTTCAGCAGGCAAATTTGGTTCTGCTAAACGCGCAAATCGTTCAATCATTGATGGTGGTTTAACAAGTGTCGTTGCAAAAATAATTAATGCACCTACACTCATAAATACAGGATATAGCTTTAACCAAGCGTGATCTTTAAGCACTAAGCTTAATCCACCACACAAAATTGCAAATCCTGTTAATGGCCATAGCAAAGTATTTCCCTTACTTAGTAAGCGAATTACTCCAAATACAATTAAGAGGCAACTGACCCAAATATACTGCCCATTTGCCAAGCTATAACCAACTAAAAAGGGATAGAGAATCAATCCGATTGCTACTATCCCTTTTACAATCCAACTCATTCAGCCGTCATATTCTGAATAACAGTGACAACATCTTGAACTGTACGAACATTTTTAAAATCTTCAGGATTCACTTGTTTGCCTGTGAGTTCTTTAATTTTTACAACCAAATCAATTGCATCAATGCTATCCACATCCAAATCTGTCGCAAGATTAGATTCTAATTGGATATCTTCAGGAGCAATTTCAAAAAGCTCTTCCATCCACTCACGTAATTTTTCAAGTACTTGTTCTTGAGTTAGCATAAAAGCCCCTTATGCTGTCTGTTGTGCTTCAACCAAAGTAACTAAACTTTGAATTGATTTAAAATATTGTTTTGTTTCAGTAGATTCTGCATTCAAATGAATGTTGTAGCGTTTTTTTAGAGCCAAACCTAACTCTAATGCATCGATCGAATCTAGACCTAAACCATCCCCAAATAAAGGCGCATCAGTATCAATATCAGCCACACTAATATCTTCTAGGGCCAAAACATCGATAATCATTTGCTTTAATTCATCAGCAAGATTGCTCATTTTTAGATAACTCTTGGTAAAAAAATTGATGGAAGTAATGATTTAGCTGACGTACATTTTTTGGATTAATACTCACGTCTTCTAAAGCATCATGAATTGTAAAAGTATCGAGTACTTTCACATGAATATGAAATGGCTTCGATGGAATGTGATACCACTTTTCATTCTTAGTTAATGTAGAGGGTGTACATGTAATTAACACAGGACGAATCGGCACATTCGCACGTAATGCAATGTTTGCTGCACCACGCTGAAAATCATTAATAACTTCACCTTTTGCAGTTCTTGTCCCCTCAGGGAAAATCACTAAAGATGGTGATTCTTTACAAGCAAGTCGCTCTACACATTCTTGAATAAATTGTTCTGAACCTGCATTTAAAATATATCCTGCACCTTGTACAGGACCACGTGTAAACGGATTTGACCACAATGCCTGTTTAACAACACAGTTAGCTTGTTCCATTAAACCAATGAGCATTACTACATCTACAAGTGTTGGATGATTTGCGATGATTAATTCTTGACGGCTATTTTCAAGTTTTTCTAGCCCTTCAATTTCATAAGTCATAAGCCCTAGATTTTCCATCATGTCGAAAAAACCATGGAAACTATGCTTAATGATTTTTTGGGTCTTTTCTTGTCTTAATTTTTTATCTTTGGTGCTCAAATTAACAATAGGGCTTAACACGCCACCAATGATAACGCCACCAACACCAAAACTTGCAAAGCTGAATCCTGTAGCACCTACACGCCACAAATAATTTGCCTGTTGCTTAATTTTTTTAATATTTAACATTTCTGCCATGCAAATAATTTCGTTTCATTGGCATTTTGCCAAAACGTATAAAATTGTTGAGCTTCAATTGCAGCATTCGTTTCTGCCGACATTTCAGCTAAATTAAGTAAAAAATTTTCATCATTTAATGAACATATTGCAGACATCGCAATAACGTCAAAATCCTGTTGCTCTGTATAAAGCTTAGGAAGTGGCTCATCATAATAAACTATGAGCGCTTTTGCATTGGCTTGATTTATTGTTTTTAGCCAAGCATATGCTTCTATTAATCCAGCATTCCAACTTCCAGCCAAGCTTGTTGACGGTGTCGAGTCTTCACAAAGAATAGAATATAAACCAGCAACAGCATTATGAACAGATGTTGAAAATTGTGTTGGAGATGGTGTTTCATCTTGCAGAACATCTGCTAAAATTTTTAAAGTTTTATGCTCATCACCATATTGGGAAACCCAAACAATATAATCAACCTTATTATTTTCTAATGATTGTATTGCATTATTCAAAGCAAGTTTTGCAATAAACGACAAACGGCGACGCTGCATAGGTGAAATTTTTTCTAAAGCCTGGAAAGTAGAGTCGACTGTATTTATATTCAGCTGACTAATATTCAACCTGACCATATTCACTTTTCCCTATGCATACAACATTTTAAGCACGTTGATTCTGATGGTAATTATAACATTTGGGAAGATGATTTAGACAAAAAATATCTTGTTTATTATTAATACTTTATTTTAAACAATTAATGTTTCTTCTTTTATTTTGAAAAACAAAAAAAGCCTACATAAATGAATTATGTAAGCTTTTCCTAAATAGGTTAGTTACCTTGAACTAAACGTCTCGCACTAATGATACCTGGTTGCTGTTCTAAACGAGCTAAGAGTTTTGACAGTTGCGCAAGCCCCTTAACCTCAATTAATAACTTCATATTGGCAATACCATCTGCTTCAGAAATCGTATTTACCTGACGAATATTAATTTGATCAGAGAAAATCACTTGCGTTAAATCTTTCAACAAACCACGTCTATCATAAGCTTCAACAACAATTTGCACACTTTGTCCACGTGTTGGTTGCATTTCCCAATCAGCTTCTACAGCACGCTCAGGTTCTTGACCAATCATACGAACATAATCTGGACAGGCAACTTTATGAATACTCACACCACGATTTAATGTGATATATCCACCAATTGACTCACCATGTACAGGCTGACAGCATTGTGCAATATGTAATTCAACGTTATCTAAACCATCAATTAAAATACCATGCGCAGACAATGTATGACTGGCACGTGGATTTAATGTAGGTTTTAGCACCAATTCAGGTTCATCCTGATCAAGGTGCATATGACGATTCACCTGATTAATCAGGGCATGCAAACTTACATCACCATTCACCAAAGCAATTAGAATATCTTCCCCTTGCTTTACATTGAAATGGTTACAGTAATCACTTAAATCAATACTTTTGGGGTGAATTGCAAGGCGTGCTAATTCTTTATTTAAAAGTTCACGACCAACTTCTAAATTCTTACTACGATCTTGTTGGCGGAACCAATGACGTAATTTATCACGTGCACGTCCTGTCTTAATATAACCAAGAGAATTCACTAACCAATCACGGTTTGGTTCACGATCTTTCTTGGTTAAAATTTCAACTTGCTCGCCCGTTTTAAGCGTATACGTTAAAGGCACATAACGTTGGTTTACACGTGCTGCATAACACTTGTTTCCAACTTCTGTATGCACATGATATGCAAAATCTAAAACCGTAGAACCACGTGGTAACTCTTTAATATCACCATCACGACTAAAGACATAAATTTTTTCGAAGTCTTCAAACTCTTGAATCTGCTCAAAATCTTCACCATCTTTTTCATCTTTATGTGCACTTGCATCGGTACGTTCTTGATAATGTTCAAGCACCGAACGCAATGAATGTAAACGATGATTAAAAGAGTGATCTGTTGCTTTCGCGCCTTCTTTATAATTGAAATGCGAACACACACCAAGCTCTGCTTCTTCGTGCATACTCATAGTACGAATTTGCACTTCCAAAGATTTATTTTCGGCAATTACGGCAGTGTGAAGCGAACGATATCCATTGGCTTTTGGATTAGTAATATAGTCATCAAACTGATGCGGAATATGGCGCCAAATTTGATGAACAATACCTAAACTGTGATAACACTCGGGTACTGTTTTTACTAAAACACGTAGCGCACGAATATCGTAAAGCTGATCGAAACTTAGGTTTTTACTTTTCATTTTTCGATAAATCGAATAAATGTGTTTCACTCGCCCATTAATTTCAGCTTCAATATTATGTTCGGCTAATTCATTTTTCAGTTTATCAATGACAAACTGAATATATTGCTCACGCTCTAAACGTTTTTCATTTAAAAGTGTCGCAATTTCTTTGTAACGATCTGGTGCTAAATAACGGAACGCTAAATCTTCAAGTTCCCACTTTAATTGAGCAATACCCAAACGATGTGCAAGTGGTGCATAAATCGTTAAGATTTCTCGAGCAACACGTTCTTGACGCTCTTTCGAAGAATGCGTTAATTCACGTAATGCATAGGTACGTTCTGCAAGCTTAATTAAAACCACACGAACATCTTCCGTTACGGAAATTAGCATTTTATAAATGCCTGTTAAATGTTCACGTTGGTTGTTATTAAAGTGATCTTCTAAACGTTTATTTTTTTCAATTAAATCCGACAAACGCCCCATTGCCAAGGTGCCTTTAACCAAAGCAAAAACAGCATCGCCAAATAAACCTCGAACCTCATCAATAGACACAAGCCCTTCTCGAATACTTCGATACAGGAATGCTGCTGAAAGCGTGTCTTCATCGGCATGTAAATGGGCAAGAATATCTGCCATTTCAATACCCGCATAAAGCGTGTTTGAACGATGATTGACCGTTGTCTCAAGTTCTTTTTGTAAAATGTAATTCGCAACTTCTTCGAGTCGCTTAAGTGCTGCCCCATCTAATATGCCACGTACACGATTAAGCCATTCAGCTACATCTTGTCGTGCTTGCTCGGCATGTTCTACAGTCGTTTCCTCAGACAATTCATTAAAATGTCCAGGAAGCTGTTCACGTACTGTGACCATACCTTTCTCCTACCTCTATATGTTTCATTATTTATTCATCGTTTAGTACGAGTTTTTTCTCAAACAATGCAATTGATTCAACGTGACCGGTATGTGTAAACATATCCATAACACCTGCTACCTTCAATCGATAACCTTTCTGTTCCAACAATTTAGCATCCCTTGCAAGTGTTGCTGGATTACACGATACATAAACGATTTTTGTTGCACCAAATTTTGGTACATAACTCATAACCTCTTCCGCACCTGAGCGTGGCGGGTCAATCAATAATGCATCAAAACCTTGATTTGCCCAAGAATGATGCGAAAAATCTTTTGTTAAATCTTGTGAATGAAACTTAATATTGCTTAAACCATTGAGTTTCGCATTTTCCGCACCACGATGAACCATTTCATCGGATCCTTCAACAGCAATGACCTCACCTGTCGCACCAACACAGCGCGCTAAAGGCAATGAGAAATTACCCAACCCACAAAATAAATCTAAAACTCTTTCGCCACCTTTAAGTTCAAGCAATTCACATGCCATTTTAACCATTTGCGGATTAATTGTTGAATTCACTTGTGTAAAATCTAAAGGATGAAAAGCAAATTTAATATCAAAGTCATTCAAATTATAGTGCAAACGCATTGCTGCTTGTGCATCATCAACACGATGAACTGATTCTGCGCCAGCAGGTTGCAAATATAATTGCCATTGCTTATGTAACGTAAATTCTTTTAATACGTTGACATCAGCATCGCATAATTTATCTGTATGACGAACCAACAGTGCAATTTCTGCGTCGCCCATGGCTAATTCTACATGACCAATCTCTGCTTTGCCTTTTAGACTTTGGAATAACTGCTTCAAAGTGGTTAAAGAGCCAAACTCTTTATCAAGCACCACACAGCGGTCAATATTGGTTAAAAGGTTGCTCGCACGCTCACGAAAACCAACCACCAACTTATCTTTATTCGGAATGTAACGTACGCCGACACGTGCTTTACGGCGATAATCTTCACGCAATGAACGTATTGGTTCCAACCATTTTTCTGGCTGAATACCAGCAAAATGTTCCAAATGCGATTTCAACACATTTTGCTTTAATAAAATTTGTTCATCTTTTTGAATATGTTGCATATTACAACCACCACAAATTCCATAATGAGGACATTGTGGTTCTGCACGAATAGCAGATGGTTCACTTAACAATTCAATAAAATCTGCTTCTTCTAATTTTTTTACTTCACGTGTAATTTTTGCCTTAACCGTTTCACCAGGTAAAGCAGAACCAATAAACACTTTTTTTCCGTGTTTATCTTTAGGATGATCTGGATGTGAACCATAGTGCGCTATTCCGCGCCCCTCGTGTGATAGCGACTCAACTTGAAAAGTATAAATAGCTTGTTGAGTAGTACGAGGTTTAGCTCTATGTTTCATGTGTACCTAATCTTGGGAAGATGGGAAATCGAAGGAAGTAAATTCCGTTTTTTTGGCAGTTTCACGCCAAACATGTAAAAACTCTGTATGTTGCGGTTGTAACTGTAAATACTGAATGGTGCTTTGAACCCACAAGCGATGATCTTCTGTATTCAACTGACCTTTTAATAAAAGCCAACGAATATAAATAAGCCATGTGTTTAATACATCTCCCTCACAATAGCTTGTTAATTTTAACCATTGCTGCGTTTTAACGTATTCAGGCACATGATAACCAAACTCGCCACGCTTACCAGGGAAACCTAGTAAGTGAGCCATATCATCTAACTTTTGGAAGTTGCGACCATTAAACATTGCCATCACATCCATTAAATCGATATGACGATGATGGTATCTGTTCTGATAATTATTATACCTTTTTTGGCTATCAATTTCGCCCTGATCGAACAAACTTGGCGCAGATAACCCATGATACATCGCACGGTATAAAATCACAGGAATATCAAACTGTGAGCCATTCCAACTCACAAGAGTCGGATTTTTCTTATCAAAGATAGATAAAAATTTTCTTAAAATTTCTGCTTCTGAAAATTGTTCTCGGCTAAATGAAAACAATTTCATTGCGCCAAGCTCGTCTATCCATAAACCTGAAATACATACAATTTCATGCAAAGGTAAGCGAGGAAAATCCATTCCGGTTTCTTGACGACGCAATTTCATCAGCGCTTGTTCAAGATCGGCTTCTGGCAAATCTAAACCATACAAATGCGCACCCGATTTAAGATCGGTCAGAGTTTCTATATCAAAAATTAAAACAGGTAAGCGCATTTTTATCTCAAATTTATTATTCAGGATCTACTACAGAGAATAACCCAGTAGATAGATAACGGTCACCACGGTCACAAATAATGCACACAATAACCGCATCAGGATTTTCTTCAGCAATTTTAATTGAAGCCCATACAGCACCACCCGAAGATGTACCTGCGCTAATGCCTTCTTTGCGTGCCAATTGACGTGCTGTTTTTTCCGCTTCACTTTGCGGAATATCCATAATACGGTCTACACGTTTCGCATCAAAAATTGTTGGTAAATACTCTGTAGGCCAACGACGAATACCCGCAATATTTGAACCTTCAGATGGTTGTAAACCTACAATTTGAATATCAGGGTTTTGTTCTTTTAGGTATTTTGAAATACCCATAATTGTCCCTGTTGTTCCCATTGCACTTACAAAATGCGTAATTTTTCCGCCTGTTTGTTGCCAAATTTCTGGGCCAGTCGTTAAATAATGTGCTTCTACGTTATCTGGGTTACCAAATTGATTTAAGACTAACCCCTTACCATCTTTTTCCATTTGAAGCGCTAAATCACGTGCTTCTTCCATGTTTTCAGATTCAATAAGTTCAGCACCGTAAGCACGCATTGCATCTTTACGTTCTTGGCTTGAACCTGATGGCATAATCAGTTTCATTTTATAGCCACGCATTGCTGCAACCATTGCTAAAGCAATACCTGTGTTACCACTTGTTGCCTCAATAAGTGTATCACCCGGTTTTATTTGCCCACGTTTTTCCGCCTGCATAATCATGTTATATGCTGGACGGTCTTTCACAGAACCAGCAGGATTATTGCCTTCAAGTTTTGCTAAAACGGTTGCTTTAGTATGATTTGCAAGACGCTGTAAACGCACCAATGGCGTTTTTCCGACATAGTGGTCTAATAAAAAATCGGTTGCTTGAAAATCTGGGGATGTGTTACTCATTGTGTGCACCTATATCGAGGTGCGCATATTGTATGGAAAAAACCGCTATTCTGCACTCTTTTCACCATTTTTTAATAAAGATAATTAAATTACAAACGCTTATCTTCTGCATGTTTAGCTCAAAAAATCACATAAGCTTTATATGGATTATCTCTACAGGTTTTTACCTTACGCTATATTTAATTCACCGATGAAAATATTAACTGCTGAAAAAAGCATGCTAAACTCGATTGCATAACGAAAAACTTGATCTAAACATGTCAAATATCAACAAAAAGTTATTTAAACGACTTCATTTAAATCATGCTTATGGGCAACTCATTGCACTGATTTTTGTTCCTATCATGATTTTGGCATGCGTAGGTGCTGTTCTTGTTTTATCTGAAACTTCAAATGCGGCAAAGTCTCAACAAAAACAAATGGCTTTGGCAATTTTAACGCGTAATGAAATTTCAGCAGAAACGTTTGTTTCTCATTTAACAAACCCAGAACTTGCTTCTATTCAATCGCAGTTTTTCATGCAAAGTATTATGGATGAAAAGTATGTTACTCGTGCAGCCGTTGTAAATTCAAAAAATCAGGTGCTTTTAAGTCGTGGCTATCAAAAGCAATCGACTTGGCCCAATTTCATAAAAAATAACACAGATTTTGTTGGCCCTATAAAATCGAACAACAGCAATATTTACGGCTTAGCCATTCAAAATACAGGGAGCAATCCTGCTTGGTTAATGGTTGAATTAGACAATCAGCCACTGCAAATTGCGCGTTATCGAGTTTTAATTGTCTTAATTGCAACTGGTTTAACCACATTATTACTTCTTTTGCTTTGTTTGAATTTCTATTCACGACGTTGGATTGCACCAATGTACGAAATTCGTATGCAACTTCAACGCCTAAATGCAGATACGCTCGATCAACATATTGTAATTAACAGTACAGGCGAATTACGCTTATTACAGCGTGATATTGCAAACGTTGTGAAGCGTTTACATTTTAGTTTTTTAGAACTCAAAGAACATACAGAACAAACAGAAGATGATTTAAGACGAACACTCGATACTTTAGAAGTTCAAAATATTACTTATCGTCAAGCGCGTGACCAAGCAATTTCAGCCAATCAATCTAAGTCGGTATTTTTGGCCAATATTAGTCATGAATTACGTACGCCCTTAAACAGTATTGACGGCTTTATTCATTTACTTTTGCGCCAAGACAGTATGAGCAATGAACAAAAACTTTATCTACAAACCATTCGTAAATCATCTGCACATTTACTTGCGCTTATTAATGACGTTTTAGATTTCTCTAAAATTGATGCAGGTAAACTCGAGTTAGATACAGCTCTGTTCGATTTAGAAGAAGCAATTTACGATGTAATGGATATGCTCTCTCCGCTTGCAGCGCAAAAGCATATCTACATGGCTTTTTACTTTGCCAATAATTTACCTACCCATGTTGTTGGAGATGCACTTCGCTTTAAGCAAATTTTGACCAACCTTATTTCTAACGCCATTAAATTCACGCCAGATGGTGAAATTATTGTACGTGCACGTATAGAACATGACGATATTGGACAATGTCTGATTCATTTTAGCGTTCAAGACAGTGGTATTGGTTTAAATGGTACAGATCGAAAACGTTTATTTGAATCATTCTCTCAAGGCGATGCTTCTGTAACACGTCAATTTGGTGGAACAGGTTTAGGCTTAGCGATTTCAAAACAGCTTGTTCATCTTATGCAAGGTCAAATTGGCTTTGAAGATAACCAAGAGCGTGCTCCAACAGATAAAGGCTCAACCTTTTGGTTTACCGCAATGCTGGGTAAAAATGATGATGAAATTACGGTTCATCCATATTTTGAAAATACCCAAGTTTTATCGTTTATGGCGCATCCTGCGACTGCGAATATTTTGCGTAACTATTTAGAAGATTACAAAGTAGATCATATTGAAGCGACGTCAATTATTGATTTATTTAGTCGCCT
This sequence comes from Acinetobacter faecalis, assembly GCF_034187745.1. NCBI lineage: Bacteria > Pseudomonadati > Pseudomonadota > Gammaproteobacteria > Moraxellales > Moraxellaceae > Acinetobacter > Acinetobacter faecalis. The sequence continues at coordinate 97,811 of NZ_JAXHPF010000005.1, forward strand.
AAATTTACTGTCTGAAGATATTGAAAATACGTGGCTTATTTTCGACCATAACGGCGACACAGAAACCTTACTCAAAGAAATTCGCTCAAGATATCAAGGCAAAATTGGCATTTATGGTTATCAAATGGCTTTAGAGCCAGATTTGCTTCATCACTATCATGCATTACCGCTTTATCAACCATTAAGTCGTTCTGCATTAATTCACTTGCTGAATAATGAAAGTAGTTTTGAAGACGTTGAAACTGAAGAATTTAATGGACAAGGACTACATGTCTTGGCAGTTGATGATCATCTTCCAAACTTAATTGTTCTAGAAGCACTGTTAGGTGAAATGAACGTTAAAGTAACCAAAGCATTAAGTGGTCAAGAAGCAATTGGTATTTTAGAGCAAAACTTTGAAGACAATAAAAAAGCTTTCGATTTAGTCTTCATGGATATTCAAATGCCTGTCATGTCGGGCATTGATACCACTCGTGCCATTCGCTCGCTCGAGTCGACATTGGAAAATCATAAGCGCTTACCAATTATTGCCTTAACCGCACATGCCCTTGCCGATGAAAAGCAAAAACTGCTTAAAGTAGGTATGGATGATTACGTGACCAAGCCAATCCAAATGGAACAAATTATTCAAATTTTAACGGATTGGACATCACCTAATTTTGTGAGTAAAGCTTCACTTGCAGAAAAATCGGCAACACTAGATACCATTAATCCGCAAATTTTAAATTGGCAACAATGCATACAACTTGCAGCAAATAAAGAAGATTTAGCTGTCGATTTACTCAAAATGCTCACCGATAGTTTTGCTGTGGAGCTAAAAGAAATCGAACAACTTATAGAAATGGAAGATTTCCCGCAACTTGAACATGTATTGCATAGATTACATGGTGCAACTCGCTATGTCGGCACGCCAAACTTGCAAGAAATCACCAGTAAATTTGAGCAATTCGTTTCAACTTTGCGTAAAGAGCGTCGTAAAGCAGATGATCAATTTATTCAAGAAGTCATGCATAAATTGAATGAACTCAAAGATATTATTTATCAAGTAGAGCTTGCAGCAAAACAAATTTTAGGTCGATTTAATTCTTAAAATTTAAAGTGGCAAATGCCACTAAAGTTGACTGTGTCTATGCTAGGAGGTGACTGCGCTGTCATGTATCTTATATAGGCACATGCTATGCTCAACATCGAAGCTAAATAAGAGTTTTTTAACATGGCGTTACTTCGAATAGAAAAAGACAACGGAATTGCGACGGTTTATTTAAACCGCCCAGACAAACGTAATGCAATGAGTTTTGCGCTACTCAAAGAGCTTGTAAGTACAGCTGAAAAATTCAAAAAAGACCGCTCTCTTCGCTGCATTATTTTAACGGGTGAGGCTCAAGTTTTTAGTGCAGGTATAGATTTAGCAGACTTAAATAATCCTAAAAATAAAGCCTTTGCTGCTTGGGAATTAGTAAAACCCGGTCAAAGCTTATTTCAAAAAGCATTCTTAATTTGGCAAGAACTCCCTGTTCCTGTCATTAGTGCCATTGAAGGTTTTTGCTTTGGTGCAGGTATGCAACTTGCACTTGCATCTGACATTCGAATTGCCAACCCTAAAACCCAAATGTCAATTATGGAAAGTCGTTGGGGTTTAGTGCCAGACATGGGTTTAAGTCGTTCTTTAAAAGGTTTAATTAGCTTAGATTTAGCCAAAGAATTAACCTTAACCGCTCGTATTTTCGATGGTGCCTATGCCAAAGAAATTGGCTTGGTCACGCATTTAGACGAATCGCCTTTAGCACGCGCTCAAGCAATTGCCAATGAAATGGTTCAGCGCTCGCCAGATGCTTTAACTGCATCTAAACGTGTACTAGATGCAATGGAGCATCAACCTTCTAAATCTTTACGTTTAGAAAAAATTTGGCAGTTAAAATTACTTTTAGGTAAGAACAGTCAAATTGCTCGTAAGAAAGATAAAAAGCCCGAACTTGAATTTTTGCCTCGCCAATACAAATAGTGAACTAAATAAAAGGATGTGCCATGAGCTTTAACCTCCAAACTAAAATTGCATTTTTAGGTATGGGATTAATGGGAAGTCGAATGGCATCCCGATTATTAAATGCAGGTTTTCAAGTTGCTGTTTGGAATAGAACAGCATCTGCATGTGACGAACTTGTGGCGCAAGGTGCAACAAAACTGAACTTAAATGAAATTGGACAATATCCAATTATGCTTACGTGCCTTGCAGATGATTCTGCCGTTCAAGGGGTTATTGACCAAATTGCAGATTATTTACAACCACAACAAGTGATTGTGGATTTCTCTAGTTTATCTGTGGATAAAACCAAGTCACTAGCAAAACAAGTTCAAGCTAAAAATGCCATTTGGATTGACTCCCCTGTTTCAGGTGGAACAATTGGTGCAGAACAAGGCAGTTTAGTTATTTTTGCAGGTGGCGATGCTCACGTAATTGAGAGTTTAGCAATTGTTTACGATGTACTTTCGCAGCGCGTTACACGCATGGGCGAAACAGGTACAGGGCAAGCAACAAAAATTTGTAATCAACTGATTGTAGCTGCAAACAGTACATTAATTGCCGAAGCTGTTGCTCTAGCTTCTTTATCTGGTGTAGATACAACCTTATTAGCCCCTGCACTTGCAGGTGGTTTTGCAGACTCAAAACCATTTCAAATTTTAGCACCACGTATGGCTACGCATACATTTGAACCTGTGCAATGGAAAGTTCAAACCTTATCTAAAGATTTAAATAATGCCGTAAAACTTGCCGAGCAATTTAACTTAGATATTCCTGTTGCAAAGCGCGCTCTATCTCAATTAAAAGACCATCAAACACAAGGCTTTTCTGAAGCAGATTTAGCAACTGTTATTCAGCACGTTGAACCAAAATAAAATCGTACAAAATATTTAAGGAACTCTCACATGTCTAAACTCGCAGTTAATCTTTCTATGATTTTTACTGAAGTTCCACTTATAGAGCGTTTTGCTTTAGCAAAGGAACAGGGTTTTCAACATATCGAAATTCAGTTTCCTTATGAGCTAAGTATTGAAGATATTCAAGCGAAAATAGAACAATATAATTTGAGCATTTGCCTGATTAACGTTCCTGCCGGAGATTTAATGCAAGGGGGAAATGGCTTAGCAGGTATTCCAGGTAAGGAAACTGAATTCCATCAAGCTTTAAAGCTCGCAATTCAATATGCAACTGTACTCAATGTTCCAAGTGTGAATATTTTGGCAGGTAAACAACCTTTAGACGCAGACCTTTTACCGTGTTTAAATACACTTGCAAGTAACTTAAAACTCGCGTGTCACATGTTAGGTGAACATCAAATTCAACCTGTTTTTGAAATGATTAATGGCACAGATATGCCAAGATTTTTAGTTCAAAATATAGCCCAAGCGCAAGACATACTTGAAGCGATTAAAAATCCAAATTTAAAAATGCAATTCGATTGCTACCACATGGCAATGATGGGCGAAAATGTTTTAGAAGCTTTACAAGAAAATATAGATAATATTGGACATATTCAATTTGCAGATTGCCCAAATAGACACGAACCCGATACTGCAAATATTGCTTATTCCGAAATTTTTAATTGGTTAAGTACAAGCAATTACAGCGGATTTATTGCTGCAGAATACAAGCCTTCTAAGAGCTCTATGTTGTCTTTTGATTGGAAAAAGAAATACTTTGCTTAAACGTTTTCTATACAAAAATAGATTCGATTGAATTTTAGCTAAAAAAAAGCTATATTAGACTATGCATAATTGTCAGGAAATTATACCTTCTATGAATTTAGAACCATCGCCCGGCGCTTCTAATTCTCAAGATCTCGCAATGAATACTCAAAGTAAAGACGTACAAGCTTGCTTGAAAGTTGTACGCGAAGCTCTCCTAGATGTAAAAGCAAAAGAAATTGTTGAACTTGATATTAGCCGTATTAGTAACGTAGCTGATGCTATTGTTATTGCAAACGGTACATCAACTCGTCACGTTAAATCACTTGCAGACAACGTTGCTGAAGAAGCACGTAAAGCTGGCTTCCGCCCTATTGGCGTTGAAGGCGAGCGTGATGCTGAGTGGATTCTTGTTGACCTTGGATTCGTTGTTGTGCATTTAATGCTTCCAACAGCTCGTAAATTCTATGATTTAGAAAGCTTATGGCGTGCTACTCCAGAATCTGTAGCTTAAGTTTATATAGCAAATAAAAAAGCGGCTCAATGGTCGCTTTTTTATTGTCAAAATTTTATCAATTTACTTAAAGCAGCACATGTATATCTACCTGAGGATACGTTTGCTTAACTTTCAATTTTAACTGCGCATAAACTTGATCTGCTTTTGGTGGTCCAAAATACTCACAATACACTTCATATAATGTTGTTATAAAACGCGCATAAAATTCTGTAGGTATAAAATCTAAAAAAACTTTATCATTAATATTTGAATTGGTTAAAAGTTCAAATTTAGATTCTTTTAATGCAATTTTCACATCGTCATTAAATTCAGAAAAGTTTTTAAAATCTACAGTACTACAAACATCTTGCACAAAAGATACAAATGCTTCATAGGTTTGTTTAGATAAAACCAAATTATTTACTTTTGGCGTTTTGCTTGGATTTAACAAAACATCCTTTTCAAGTGTTGCAAGCTCCCCCAATACTTTCTTCAAAATATCCTTTTTGAAAAATCGTAATTCATCTGTATTACATATTTCTGTCAAAAATTTATTTAATACAAATGGTGGCTGATCACCGTATTCATCTTCCCAATAATTCAAAACACGCTGTAGTGAGTTTTCATTCATGTAAGGACTTAAACCACGACCTATTGCTTCACGTTTTTGTGTACGACTCAATAATTCGCTCGACATTTTCAGCTCCTTAATGGCGTTTATTAATATTATCTGTTTCAAAAGTCACATCTTTTTGAAACTCTGGATAAGATAATTCCGCATGTTCTGTGTAATCTAAACCGCGTTGTTCGTGTTGTTTATCTACACGTAAACCACCCATCACAACATCTAGAATCTTAAATACGATATACGCAACACCAAAACCCCAAGCAAATGCAGAAACCACCCCTAATGCTTGAACAATTAAAATATCGGAATTGAACATATTGTTTTCTAAGAATAATCCTGCTGCCATCGTTCCCCAAGCACCACAAAAACCATGTACAGTTACAGCATCTACAACATCATCTAAGCGTAATTTTTCCATAAAATACGGCATTATGCTTACAACTAATCCTGCACAAGCACCTGTAATAACAGCATAAATTGGTGTCATAGAAGCACAGCCTGCTGTAATGGCAACTAACCCCCCCAAAGATGCATTAATAGTTGTTTTAATTAAAATAGCTTTACCGCGAAGTAATGCATAAATCATGTATGCAACTGCAGAAGCACATGCTGCCAAGTGTGTATTTAGTGCAATGCGACCAATGCTAACATTGGCATTAATGGTTGAACCTGCATTAAACCCAAACCAAGCTAACCATAAAATAAAACCACCTAACGCAACTAAAGGTAAGTTATGACCTGCTAAGTAATGACTTTGACCATTTTTACCAAAACGACCTAAACGCGGACCTAAAACTACAATCCCTGCAAAAGCAACCCAACCTCCCATTGAATGCACAACTGTTGAGCCTGCAAAATCAATAAAGCCAAGTTGTTTTAACCAACCATCACCATTAAATAAACCGCCCCAAGCCCAACTACCAAATATTGGATAAATAAAGCCTGAAACAACCGCTGCACTCACCACATACGCAACAAAGTGAATTCGCTCTGCCATTGCACCACTTGCAATAGTTGTTGCTGTTGCGGCAAACATCATTTGGAAAAATAGTAAATTCCAATTCCAATCATCTAAATCATTGGGTGCAAAATGGCTTAAACCAAACCACCCCGTAGAGTTCACACCAAACATTAAGCCAAAGCCAACTAACCAAAAAACCACGCCACCTAAGCAGGCATCCATATAGTTTTTCATTAATACATTGACAGTGTTTTTACTTCGTACAGAACCACTTTCTACGAGTGCAAATCCTGCTTGCATAAAAAATACTAAAATTCCGCCTAAAATGACCCAAACACTATCTAGTGAAATACGTAGTTCTTGAATATTTTTTGCTGTTGTTGCGAGTGTTTCATCTGCCCAAGCAGAAGAACACATTGCCAAAAGTAAAAATGCTAAATAATTTATATTTTTCATACACAATCCCCCAAGATTGAAGCATGAAATTGCAACAAATATGCCAAAGCATGTGTTTAGATATTATTCTCTTTAAAATCATTAATTCACGCACTATTTTGGATTTTTCTTTTAATTAGAAAGAGTATTTAGGCAGTATTTTTCTTTAAAAAGCTCAGACTAAATGCACCACCCAAAACCAAATTATTTTTTCTGCCTCAACACTATGCAGTTTTTCAATTTTTCTTAAATATAAGCACTTTAAAAATACACTTTTAGTTGCATGATTAAGCACAAAAAAACCGCCCTAAGGCGGTTTTAATTCGTGTTAAAAATTAATGACCATTACCATTAATAGCTTTTGTCATATCTTCAACCACTTTTTTCGCATCACCAAAAATCATCATGGTTTTATCGTTATAGAACAAGTCATTGTCTAAACCTGCATAACCTGTTGCCATTGAACGCTTAATCACCATAATTGTACGTGCTTTATGTGCTTCCAAAATTGGCATGCCATAAATTGGTGAGCTTGGATCGTCTTTTGCAGCAGGGTTTACAACATCATTTGCACCAATGACAAGTACGACATCAGTTGCAGGGAAATCTGAGTTGATTTCATCCATCTCTAAGATGTCTTCATAAGGTACATCTGCTTCTGCAAGTAATACGTTCATGTGCCCCGGCATACGACCAGCTACAGGATGAATTGCAAAGCGCACCGTTACACCTTGTTCTTTTAACAGGTTTGCTAGTTCTTTAACTGCATTTTGCGCACGACCTTGCGCCATACCATAACCCGGCACAATCACAACACTATCAGCATTCGACATTAAGAAACCTGCATCGTCTGCCGAACCTGAACGATGGTTACGTGGTGCTTTATCTCCTGCTTCAACAGCAACCGCAGTTCCGCCCATTGCTCCGCCAAATAAAACGTTGATGATTGAACGGTTCATAGCTTTACACATAATGTAAGACAAAATTGCACCTGAAGAACCAACAAGTGAACCCGCAACAATCAGCATGTTATTTTCTAGGGTAAAACCAATACCTGCTGCTGCCCAACCTGAAAATGAGTTCAAGAGTGATACAACAACTGGCATATCTCCGCCACCCACAGGCGCAATCCAAACCCAACCAAACACAAGTGCAAGACCTGTCATTGCCCAGAAAGATGTCATATTCCCTGTTAAGAAAAAGTGAATTCCCGCAGCAAACATTGCAATGAAGATTAGTGCTTGAACTGGTTTAACCCATGTCCCTGAAATGGTTTTTGCCCATTTTTTTGCAGCCAATTTACCATAAGCAAAAACAGATGCTGTAAAAGTAATTGCTCCAACAAAACAACCGACAAACAATTCAAATAAATGAACTTTGCCCATTTCATGGAAATTTACGCCATTTTCTTGAAGTAAGCCGACATCTAATTTTGCCAATTCGTTGTTGTGAATAATGGCAGCAACAGCAATAAGCACCGCAGCCAAACCCACTAAAGAGTGCATAAGTGCCACAGTTTCAGGCATTTGCGTCATGGGTACAGTACGGGCACGAGCAATACCAATAATTGCACCTAACACCATTGCCCCTACAATCATCCAAACCACAGGATTTTCAGCGACAAAGAATGTTGTGAGCACTGCAATTGCCATTGCAATCATACCGTAGCGGTTTCCTGCAATTGCTGTTTTAGGACCTGATAAACCGCGCAATGTTAAAATAAAAAGTACAGCGCCAATAAGATAAAACCAATCTGCATAATCTCGAATAAAATCCATGTTTTAACCCTCTTTTTTCTTTTGTTTTGGTTTAAACATTTCGAGCATACGTGCAGTTACCGCAAAGCCACCAAAAATATTGATACTTGCAAGAAATACAGCAATTGCGCCCAACACACTCACAACGTTAATTGTTTGAAAATCTACGCTACCTTCAACGCCAACCATAGGTAAGCCAACAGTTTGAATCATTGCGCCCACAATAATGATTGAAGAAAGTGCATTTGTTACAGCCATTAACGGTGTATGCAAAGCAGGTGTTACACCCCAAACCACGTAGTAACCAACAAAAATGGCTAAGACAAAAATTGTAATAGTTTCAACCATGAAAATTCTCCTTAACCACGTTTGAATAGCAACGAGCCGTTATGAGTAACAAGCAATGCTTTTTGAATTTCATCTTCTTGATTAATTGCAAAGTTCTTTTCTGCATCAAAAAGTGTTTCAACAAAGTTATAAACATTGCGTGCATAAAGTGCAGATGCTTCTGTAGCAACAGTTGATGGAATATTAGGAACGCCTAAAATTTTCACACCATTTTCAGTCACAACCGTTTCACCACATACAGAACCTTCAACATTTCCACCCGTTTCTACAGCCATATCTAAAATGACTGAACCCGGTTTCATTTTGGCAACGGTTTCAGCTTTAATTAAACGCGGTGCATCACGACCTGGTAAAAGTGCTGTGGTAATCACGATATCTGCATTTGAAACCGCTTTATCTACAATTGCGGCTTGGTCACGAATATATTCTTCGCCTGGCATCCAACCATAACCATTTTTTGCTGCATCTGCCGCTTTTTGTTGTTCTTCTTCAGACATCGGTACGTCTAACCATTTACCACCTAAAGATTCAACTTGGTCTTTTGCTGTTGGACGTAAATCTGTTGCTTCAACCACGGCACCTAAACGTTTAGCCGTTGCAATGGCTTGAAGACCTGCAACCCCCACGCCCATAATCACGACACGTGCAGGCTTTACAGTACCTGCTGCGGTCATGAGCATTGGGAACATACGTTGATATTCTGTTGCTGCTAAAAGCACAGATTTATAGCCAGAAAGGTTTGCTTGAGATGACAAAACATCCATGTTTTGTGCACGAGATAATGTTCGAGGCAACAATTCCAATGCAAATGCGGAAATTTGTTTTTCAGCAAATTGATCTAACTCTGTATTTCGATAAGGATCAAACATAGCAACGACTGTTGTATTTGCTGCTAACTTTTGAATTTCATCACCTTTAGGTGCACGAACTTTCAAAATAATCTGACTACCTGCATAAGCATCATCTACAATTTTTGCCCCAACTTGTTCAAAGGCACTATTGATATAAGCTGCTTTCACACCTGCATTGCGTTCAATAACGACTGTATGCCCTACACCAATCCACTTTTTTACAGTTTCAGGCGTAGCGGCAATTCGGTTTTCTCCGACAATCGTTTCTGCTGGAATTCCTATCTGCATGAGCGTCCCTCAAGCTAATTTTTCTTTATACATACCGCAATTCGCAGTATTTCCCTCAAGATTAAAAATCTTTGTTTTTTTGATTCTATTGATAATTTCCAAAATTACTACCTACCATTTATTAAATAAATGTTTAAATTTTGAACTGATGATTCATAAATAATTTAACGTTTTTATAAAAATTGAGGCTTATCTCCAAATCTAAAAAGTCATTTTGACTTCATGTTTCAATGTGAAATTTATAATTAAAAGTTCATTTTTATAGATTAAAATTTAGACTGGAATTTCTGACAGAAATAATGAACTTTTCAATATATTTTTATTGTTTAAGCGTTCTATGAATGATGCCTATCTTGCAGATTCTAGTTAATGGAAATTTATTCAAATTGACTTAATTGACACCGCTTTATTTTAATTAATAGTCAATTTTTTATTTTCTCTAGAGATAATCCATTTCAAAAATTACAGGTGAAAATTGAGAAAAACGGATCAACAAAATTGAGACTATTTTTTAATTTCCTCCCTATAAAGAAGCTAATTTAATTTTTTTAATCATCTAAATATTTCAAATTAATTATTTTATCATTCAGGTAATTTATATCTTTTTATCAAACGCACCATTTTTGTGCACTTATTGAGCGTTTTGAATCTTAAATTTATTCCGTTTCATTCCAAGATGTTCTCTCTTCCATCATTTTTTTGCATTTAACCTCTTTGCTTTAAAGCCTTATACTCATTTTAGAACAAACATCTTCCCCCAAATGTGTAATGCAAAATGAATTTAGCTTTAACAAAAACTCAGGTCGGCAGTATTTTTGCAGTAACCGCTGCATTTTTATTTAGTACCAAAGCCATTTTCATTAAACAAGCTTATGAGCTATCACCTTTGGTTGATGGCACGGTTTTAATGGCTTTAAGAATGTTAAGCGCATTACCTTTCTTTTTATTATTGGCTTGGTTTAATCGTGCAAATAACAAAAACATTGTAGCTAAAGATTGGGGAATTTTAGTTGTTGCAGGTTTAATTGGTTATTACCTTTCAAGCTGGCTCGATTTTGCAGGGCTTATGCATATTAGCGCCTCATTAGAACGCATTATCTTATTTTTATATCCAACCTTAACTGTTATTGCGACCAGTTTTATTTATAAAAAACCTTTAAATGCCTATAGTATTTTCGCAATTGCGCTCAGTTATGGCGGTACTGTTATTGTTATGCTACAAGAGCAAAGCAATGTGCCACATGAGGGTAATTTTTGGCTAGGTGTAAGTTTAGTTTTTGCGAGCGCGATTAGTTTTGCAGCTTATTTACTTCTTACACCACGTTTAATTAATAAATTCGGTTCATGGAATTTTAGTGGTTTGGCTTTAAGTATTGCTTGTATTGGGATGCTAACGCACTATTGTATAGCAACACCAAATCCTATTGGTTTACTTGTTGCTCTTCCATCGAGTGTTATTTGGTATGGCATAGCCTTAGGTTTATTGGTTACTGTTTTACCTACCATACTTGTTGCTGAAAGTATTGCTCGATTAGGTGCAGCTCAAACAGCAATGATTGCTTCAATTGGCCCTATTCTTACCATTATTTTAGCCACACTCTTATTAGGTGAAACTCTAAATACTATTCAATGGTTTGGTTGTGCTTTAAATATTATTGGCGTGCTTATGATTACCTTAGCCAAGAAAAAACTTTCATAAATACAATAATAATGAGTAACGTTATATGCCATGATGAGCAACTTAATTGAATTGGCTTTTATCTTAAATAGAGATAATTCTTATATTTTAGTTAATGCCTTTTTATCTCACAAATAAGTACGCCCAAAGGAAGTTACATGCAGCCACACGTTGATATTAGCCAAAATAAAGCCTTACTTTGGTTGATGGCTATTGCCTGTGGACTTTGTGCAGGTGCGAACTACTACAGCCAACCTTTAATTAATTCCATACACGAATACTTTAATACACCCATCGATCAAGTTGCATTAACTGTCACTTTTGCTCAAGTATCTTATGCACTTGGCTTACTTTTTCTTGTTCCAATTGGCGACATTGTAAATAAAACCAAACTGATTCCTTTTCTGATGTTCATGGCTTCAATTGGTCTTTTTTTATGTGCATTTTCAGTGAATCTTCCAATGTTATGGATAGGCACAATCATGACAGGATTGTTTTCTGTAGCAGCTCAAGTGCTTATTCCATTTGCCACAATGAGTGTTGCGCCTAAAAAAATTGGTGAAGTTGTTGGCTTACTCATGAGTGGCTTATTGGTTGGTATTTTACTTTCAACAAGCTTGGCAGGATTACTTTCAAACTTATTTAATTGGAAAGTGATTTATCTTGTAAGTGCAGTACTTATGCTCATTATTGCAGTATTACTTACAACTCGTTTACCACACTTAGCTATTACTAAAATGAGCTATGGAAAAATCTTTAGTTCAATGATGTCCTTATTGAGAAATGAGCCACGCCTAAGATATCGCTCTTTAACTGGTGGTTTTGCATTTGCATCAATGAGTGTTCTTTTTTCAACAATTGCATTATTGCTTAAATCATCATTTGGTTTATCTGACATGATGGTGGGCATGGTGACATTGGTTGGTATTTTCGGTGCACTTTCAACAAAAAGAATTGGTAAATTTGCAGATCGTGGTTATACAAAAACAATTACTTGGGCAGGTATTTCAACTTTAGCCATAAGCTGGTTTTTCCTTTATTTCGGTCAATATTCACTTATTAGCTATATTGTTGGATTTGGACTTATAAATTTTGGATTAGTCCTTGTTCATACAGGTAATCAAAATATTATTTTCCGTTTACGTGAAGATTCTAAATCTAGAATTAACTCTATTTACATGACCATGTACTTTATTGGTGGAGCGACTGGTTCAGCACTAGGTGTGTATGCTTGGCGACACGGCGGTTGGGAAGGAAGCTGTATTGTAGGAATTTGCTTAGTCGCTCTTTCTGCATGTTTTGCATTTTTGGATAAGCTATTTTTAAAAAGAACTCACATTTGAATATTCTCTTAATTTCAAAATTAGATTTTTTTTATAAACACCGTATAATTCGCACTCTTGTTGTTTAATTTAGGTTTCTTATGTCATCAATCCAATCTTTAACGCCACGTATATCTGTAGCACCTATGATGGATTGGACAACAAAAGACTATCGTTTTTTTGCACGCCTATTTAATCCTAATATCATCATGTACACCGAAATGGTAACCACGGGTGCAATTTTATTTGGTGGTGCAAACCGACATTTGGACTACAACAACGAAGAACATCCTATTGTTTTACAACTTGGTGGTTCTAACCCTAAAGACCTCGCAACTTGTACAAAAATGGCGCAAGACTGGGGATACGATGAAGTGAACTTAAACGTTGGTTGCCCAAGTGACCGCGTACAAAACAATAAAATCGGGGCATGCTTAATGGCAGAGCCCGACCTTGTTGCAGAATGTATTGCTGAAATGCGTAATGCAGTTGATATTCCTGTTACGGTAAAACACCGTATTGGAATCGATAACATGCAATCCTATGAAGAAATGTTGCACTTTGTCGATACTGTTGCAAAAACAGGATGCGACAATTTTATTGTTCATGCGCGTATCGCACTACTACAAGGTTTATCACCAAAAGAAAATCGCGATGTTCCGCCTTTGCGCTATGAAGATGTTTATCGCTTAAAACAAGATCGCCCAAATTTGCTTATTGAAATTAATGGCGGTATTAAAACTTTTGCTGAAACCCAAAAACATTTAAAACATGTAGATGGTGTAATGATTGGTCGTGAGGCGTACCACAATCCATATTTATTGGCTGAATTAGGTCAATTGTGGAATTTAGATATGCCTAATCGTTTTGAAATTATGGATCAAATGATGCCTTATATTGCAAAACGTATGGAAGAAGGCGCACCTCTTTCAATTATCACCCGTCATATTTTGGGGTTATTCCAAAACTTACCGGGCGCACGTAAATGGCGTCAGTCTTTAAGCGGTGGTAATGCAAAAACCTTTGCCGATGTTGAAAATGCAATTGCCAATATTAAAGAAGCAATGCAACGTACTGAAGAATACATTCAAAATAAACAGGCAGAATAATTCATTATCTTGTCTAGTAAATAAAAAGTGGATAAGTTTGAACTTATCCACTTTTTTTAAACTTTAAACTTTAAACCTAAACTTATTGATAACCATCTTCTGAACGGTCTACTTCAATACGATATAAACGTGTACCTTGTTTTGCATAAATTAAGCGACCCGTATTTTTATAATAAGTTTGGGTACGATATGTGTCTTGTGAAAATGCGCCAGCAACAGGAATCCAAGCTTTACCTGTTTGATAAGAACGTGAATCTGATGGCATACCCACTAAATCTTCAACTTGGCGTTTTGACATACCAATTTTAAGTTTTGAAAATTTAGTACCAGCAACACTCCCTACAATCTCACCAGTATAACTACCATCTGTTGATACTACTTTTTGCGTACTAGAAGATGACTTTTGCGTAGCAGGTTGTGCTTTAGACGTTGAATTTTGCTGTGTTGTTGGCATAGATGAACATGCTGTTAACACTATTCCTACACCCAAAGCTAAAATCGCTTTATACATTTCAATTACCCCTAAATAATATTTTTTAATAAGAATTAATCAATAACTTTTACTTGATAATTCAACTATTATTTAGGCATGTAACATAATAATCCTCAATGGTTTTATATTCCATTTAGTATTATTTTTCATGTATTTAATTAATACTTCCACAATGTTTTTTTACAAAAAAATTAAAATTATTTAATAAAAAAATCGAAGCTTATTGCTTCGATTTTTTTTGATCTAATTTTTTCAAAACTTCGGCAACAGCAATCATTGCAAAACTTGAAGTCACAACAACAGCAGAACCATAGCCACCACAGCGTAATCCTGCACTTGGGCATACATCAGCACTCGAAAATGGATTATCAATAGAGTAGACGCAAGTTATACCAAACTTTTCTTTTGGCTTTTTACAAATACCTTTACTACGTAATTGAGTACGCAGTTTTGCAAGCATTGGGTCTTGTTCAGTTTTAGATAAATCTGCAACGCGAATTTTAAGTGGGTCTAATTTTCCACCTGCCCCACCAGACACTATTAGTGGAATTTTATTAAAACGACAATGAAGCATTAAAGCCAATTTTGCTTTTACATCATCAATGCAATCTAAAATTAAATCTGGTGTATTTTTTAAAATTTCTTTTATATTTTCAGGTGTTAAGTAATCATCAATTAAATTAATTTTAATTCTAGGATTAATCAAACGACAACGCTCTGCCATCACTTCAATTTTTTCATGTCCTAAAGTAGATGTCATCGCAGGTAATTGACGATTAATATTTGATGCAGCAACCACATCCATATCAACCAAAGTAAGTTCGCCAATTCCTGTTCTTGCCAAAGCCTCAACAGCCCACGACCCTACCCCACCAATTCCAATGACCATCACATGACTTTTTTCATAATGATTAAAGGAATCATCGCCATAAATTTTGGCTACACCAGCAAAACGGCGATCGTATTCATCATCTTGGAGAAGTTCAGTCATTGCGCTATAAAATCTAAATTTAAACTGTGGTTATTTTACTGTGTTTCGCATCTTTCGTCTTGTTTATCGACTTCAATTTCTTTACAGAACATTGACTAAATTATACCGTAAGGTTCAAGGCTTGAAATGAATTCTGCCAAAGCTGTTCTGCTAACTTTTCTTTATCTACATTTAAAGCTTGTGCCAAACCATCTAGAACATAAGGTAAATTCACAGGCGTATTTCTTGTTTTAGTACCATCAGATGCTTGGCAACATAGCGGTGTCATGTCAGGACAATCTGTTTCTAGTACAAGATTTTCCATGCCAATTGCATGCACAACTTGGTGTATTTTTTTTGCGTTAGGATTGGTAATTTGGCCTGTAACACCTATTTTAAAACCTAATTTAACGAAGGCTTTTGCTTCTTCTACACCACCACTAAATGCATGAGCAATACCACCATTTTTAAAGTGTTGATGCTTCAAAATAGCCAAAACATCAGCATGAGATTTTCGAATATGCAACAAAATAGGTTTATCAAATTGCTGTGCTAAATCGATTTGAGCTGTAAAAAAATCTTTTTGTTTTTGATAAATTTCAGGCACTTTATGTTGCTTTAAAAAAGTATCTAAACCAATTTCCCCTATCGCTACACAATTTTCCATTTTCAATAATTGTGCTAAGGAATCTAAATGCTGAACTTGATGATCTTCAATATAAAAAGGATGTAAGCCTGGCGCAAAATGGCTTTGAGGAGATAATTCTAAGCCATTTAAAAAGTAATGTGTTTTGAGTAAATCATGAAATCTAGATTCTAAAAAACCAATCAAAATTAAATGTTCTACACCACGGCTTTTTGCTGCATATGCTAGTTGCTCCCGATCTTCATCAAAATCAGGCACATCAAAATGCGTATGCGTATCAAAAAGCCGAATGCTCATATTTTATTTCATTTCTTTAGCCGCAACGTCACTCGCTGCATTTGAAACTTTAGCCGATTCAGGTAAATATTTGGCTTGAATAATGCCATTGAGTTGATCGTATGGGATGACTAAGCGTGGCAATCCCACAACATAAGGACCAATTTCATATTCACCATATTGTAAAATTAAGCCTTTTTTACCTAAGTTGAAATTATCAGATAATTTAAACTTCCAAGCTTGCTCATATTCATCAATATTGGTTGCAATTTCAGACTCTACAATCCACGCTTTAAATGCTTCATACGCTTTTGCATCAAGCTGTTTCAGTTTATCTTTCTCAACAATATCACTTAAAGTTACTTGCTTTTGGGTGTCCAAATCGAAATTAAAATACGTTTGAGATGAAGATCCGTGCGCTCCGCCCAAGTAATTACTGCTATTCAGTACAACTGTTACTAAAGAACCATCAGAATTCAAAATTTTAGGCTTAATCATTAAGCTAATACTATGATTTGCACTTAAAGCTTTAATTTCAGCATCTAAATCTAAAAAGGCTTTTGTATAAGGTGCAACTTTTTCCTCAAGCGCCATTTTAGGAGTTTTAACATCTTTTACGCTTAATGCCGAACTTGCTTCAACAGCAGATGCACTATTTTCTTGATGATCTTCATTTGGTGCAAGCGTTACAACTTCTTTTAAAATCTCTAAAATCTTTTGATCAATCACTTGATCAATAAACTTTTGATTACTATTCAAACGCTCAATATCAAGCTCAGGACAGTTTTTATCTTTGCATTCAGGTAAGTTTAAAGACAGCTTTTCTGTATTACCCACAAGCTCAACTTTTTGTTGATCTACTTGAGTTTGTTGAGAATCTTCTTGTTTTTCCGTTTGCTTTGGTTGACACGCACCTAATGAAATTGCGATTGCCAACGTACTCATAACGAATATAGTTTTGTTTTTTAACATTGAGTAAACCTACTTTTGATCTTTCAATTATTTAATGCAATATCAAATAATTATTCATACCTGAAACTAAAACATATTTTCATAGATTACAGGTTTTACAACTTGTTGAGTTTGTGCTTTAGTTAGGTAAATATCAAGTTGTTGTGCATCTTTAACAATTTCATTTGTTCTAAAGTGTAAACCAAGACCTTCATGATCAAAGAACCAATCCGCTTGCCCCCATAACAGCTTTTTAGGCGCTATTTCTTTAACAGATGGAATTTGTTTTTCTAGCCATTCTTGATACGCTTTTTGCACAAAATCATTCATATTGACTTGCTGTTTTGCATCAATAACATCTAATATTTTAAGTGCTTTTTGTTGTTTTCGATCTGCTGCAAAAAAGTAATAACGTTCAGTAGTATTTACACCGTCTTGCTTTGAGTCTAAACCTATTTGCAATAAAAGATACTGATTTCGTTGATACGCCATGCGTGTATACACAGTCAACTCATACGCCGATTTATTCTTTTCTTCTGCCTGCCAAGCATCCGATTTTTTTACATAAGCATTAATAGCTTGCTGCAAATTCATGTTTTGATTTAAACCAATTTGATCTTGAATGACCGTGGCTTGATTCTTTTCAATCCATGAATTCAACCAAGTATCTTGGGTTTGAATGGTTTGAATATCGACATCTATACAGTTTTTATTTTCACAAAATGGTAAGGCAAAATTGGCACTTTGTTGTTTAATATTTAAATATGGCAATATATCTGGATTTGATGAATGCGCAGATTCATTTTGTTCTTGGTCTGTTTTTTCAGACGATGAGTCACATGCACTTAAAGCTAAACTAGTTGCAATAATCGTTACCAATAAAAGCTTTTTATACATCTAAACTTCTCTTCTTTATTTTAAAAATCACGTTACATAATAAAACAGCTTCCATTGGAAGCTGTTCATTTTTCATATCAAAATATTAATGTTCACGTGTGTTACGGAACTGAATATCTGGATATCGCTCTTGCATTAACTGTAAATTTACACGACTTGGTGCAAGATACGTTAAGTGACCACCACCATCTACAGATAATTGGTCATGTGCTTTTTTCTTAAATTCATTAAATTTCTTTTCATCATCACATGAAACCCAACGCACTGTATTAATATTTACAGGCTCGTACACGCAATCTACTTTGTATTCTTCTTTCAAGCGATATGCAACTACTTCAAATTGAAGTACACCCACAGCACCAACAATTAAGTCATTACTGTTTTGTGGCATAAATACTTGCGTTGCACCTTCTTCTGAAAGTTCTTTCAAACCTTTTTGCAATTGTTTAGATTTCAAAGGATCTTTCAAGCGAACACGGCGGAACATTTCAGGTGCAAAGTGAGGAATACCTGTAAATTGTAATTTTTCACCTGAAGTGAATGTATCACCAATTTGAATGGTACCGTGGTTATGCAAACCAATAATATCACCCGGCCAAGCTTCCTCTAAATGCTGACGGTCGCCCGCTAAGAACGTCAGTGCATCACTAATACGCACATCTTTATCTAAGCGAACATGCTTCATTTTCAAGCCTTTTTCATAACGACCTGAACAAATACGCATGAATGCAATACGGTCACGATGCTTTGGATCCATATTCGCTTGAATTTTAAATACAAAACCAGTAAAGCCTTCTTCTGTTGCTTCCACAATACGGTCAGCTGTTGGATGAGCTTTTGGTTCAGGCGCATATAGACTAAATGCATCTAGCACATGATCTACACCAAAGTTACCTAAAGCTGTACCAAATAATACAGGTGTTTGACGACCCGCAAGGAATTCCTCACGATCTAACGGATCATTTGCCATTTGTACAAGTTCTAAAGACTCTTCAAATGCAGCCCAAGCAAGTTCACCTACTTTTTCACGTAAATCTGCATGATCATAACCATCACGTACTTCTATATCTGTAATAACCGAACCAAAGCCAGCTTTATATACATAAAACTTTTCTTCAATTAAGTTATACACGCCCGCAAAATCACGACCTGTACCTAAAGGCCATGTTAATGGAACACATTTAATTTTTAGGACATTTTCAATTTCATCAAGAAGTTCCAATGGCTCACGAATTTCACGGTCCATTTTGTTCACGAATGAAATAATTGGTGTGTCGCGCATGCGACACACTTCCATCAATTTAATAGTACGATCTTCGACACCTTTTGCACCATCAATTACCATTAAAGCCGAATCAACTGCTGTTAATGTACGGTAAGTATCTTCAGAGAAGTCTTCATGCCCTGGTGTATCGAGCAAGTTAATCATTTTATCTTTGAACGGGAACTGCATAACAGACGTAGTAATAGAAATACCACGTTCTTTTTCCATTTCCATCCAATCCGATGTTGCAGCACGATCGGACTTACGGCTTTTCACCATACCTGCAACTTGGATTGCTTGCCCCCATAACAACAGTTTTTCTGTCATTGTTGTTTTACCAGCATCGGGGTGGGAAATAATAGCGAATGTCCGTCGTTGTGCAACTTGTTCCGCTAGTTCTTGTTTAAAGCTCATGAAATACACCTACTGCAGACTCGCAGTGCAAAGATCAGAGAGATCAATATAAAAATTGGCGATATTGTAGCAGAATTCTAAATATTGTTTTCGAGTGATTATTATCAAAAGGAAGTTCAATTTACATTACCTATTGATTAGATCATTTGCTTATTTTAGAGTAATAAAAAAGCAAACCGAAGTTTGCTTTTTTACCTATTTAATTCTTATTTAAATGTATATTTTAAATTAAAGTTTAGCGCATTCTTAATATCGTAACGCCCACCAAATGAACGCTCAACATCTAAACCAGCAGTTAACCTATCTTTAATTTTAACACTACCACCAAATGATACTAAAGTTCGATCATCCTTTTCCGGCTCTGAATAATATGTAGAGATTCGATCTGATAGTCTATTTTCTTGTGTATTAATCAAGTCCTTTTCATAATCTACACCCATATGAATTTGCCTTATCTGTATCTATAAATTTACCGATGTGCAGCCCTGCTCTACTCACGAGTAAATTATAGCTTGGTGTACTCATACTCATTGATATATCTTGTTGATTTACCCAATTAAAATCTTTACCAGACACATTTGCATAAGCTAGCTTTGCCTGAGGTTCAATATAAAAACGATCTGTTGGATGAAAACGATAACCTACTTCTGTTTCCAACTGAATTGAGTGATAGTCTGCTTTGGTTTTATTTACCCCTAAATAATTCAAGCTATAATCGTTTCTATGTTGAACATACTGACCTAGTACATCAATATAGGCCCCCTTATCCGATAGATATGTACCATATAAACCCGCAGCATAAGATTTAGAATTAATTTTATAGTTAGAACTTGTTGTATCGCCTTGAGTCATTATTCCGACTAAGCCAGCAATTAAAGTACCGTTTTTAGCATTCAGTTGCTGATCAAAACCGAGTTGGTATTGGGTGTACTTATCTGTCACCTCCGATAAAAACTCACCTTTACCTGTTTTCACTCGCCCCCAACCACCTAATGAGTGCTCTTGTGACTCTCTTAAATCTCCAAAGCGCTGATCTAAATTACCTAAATTATGAATAAACAAACCATAGTCTGAATTGAGGAAATGATTTGCCATAGACGTTGCTTTTTTATTCTCACTCGCAACAACTTGTGACAATCTCCATTCCTTGTTGTTATTGATAATTTGTTTTTTTAATTCTGGCTTCAACTCACTAAAACCATGTAAAACGGGTACGGCATTAAATACATCATCTTTCGTATCCAATGGCGCCGATACCAATAAAACATCATAATCTTTATGAATATCAATATTCTTATCTCTTAATAAGCTAATATCGAGCTGATTGCCTGAACCCTCTGCTTTATGATTAATTATAATTTTGTCGCTATTAATAGTGTCGGTATTTAACGAAAAATATGTGTTATTTACATTAAACTCATCTACATTTAATATCGAAAAATGAGCAGGTGAATTATTATTTATTTTAAAACTAACACTACTATTAAATGAATTTAATTTGGATATTGATCCATTTATATCTGAATCAACATTCAATGTACTATCATTTAAATCAACACTATCAATCGTATACTTTTTATTCGCATTAATATCATTCATTAGATTTAAAACAGCAGAATTAAGCTGAAATATACCATTTAAGTTACTACGGACTGTTAAGTCAGTTTGATTCATTTTAACTGTTGTATTTTCCAGAATACTTGCTGCATTCCACTGATGAACACCACTCAACATCTCAATTGAACTGTCTGTCGCTTGGACTCCGCCTTCCCAGTTTTGTTTAACCTGGAGTTGACTGTTTTCAAGTGCGATCTGGCCTTGGTATTGTGCGGTCGCATCTGTGCCATCTCCGAGTTGGATGTGGCTGTCTGCTTTGGCTTGGATATCTCCGATCAATTCGCCTTTATCGCTAAGATTCAATTGGCTGGCATTGAGTTTTAATTTGTCTTCAACTGTCAGTTGTGCTGATTGAATATCTAGGCTTGATCCTGTGAGTTGACTGTCTTTATTCCAAACTTGTTGACCTTGCACCAGCTCGATTTGGCTGTCTGTCGCGATAACGCCACCGTTCCAGTAATCATTAACAATAGCTTGACTATTATCTAAGTCCATTATTCCATAATATTGGCTAGACCTTTCACCATTAAGTGATAAACCACCTACAACCTTTTGGATATCTTTTGCAATACCTGCTGCATTTAATGACTCCGTATAATCAACATTATCACCATCATTCGTATCTACAAATGCGTTATCACTTCCAATTTTAATAATACTGTTTTGAGAAGAAATGTTGCCCGTTAATGTCGCATTTCTACCTAGCGTGAAATCAGTATTTATTAAATTTAATTGCTTTAATTTAAAGCTTCTGTCTTCCCAATCTTCTTGTGTTAAATACGTTGCTTTTTTATCACTACCGATAGCATGGCTAATCGCATGCCCTTGGAATACTAGTGCACCATTTTCTTTAGTAAATTGATTGTTTTCTAATTCCAATGAGCCATCTAAAATAAAGTTTTGATCTTCATAAGCTAAAGGTGCTTCATTGAAAAGATCTATATTTCCTTCAATTTTGCCGTGGAAAATATAATTTTTTTTATCAGAATTAAATGTAATATTTGCAGTTTGACTACTTGAGTTGTTCAGGATTGCGCCATAATCTGTGGCTCTAATTCTATTAAATATAAGATCATTACCATTTACATCTAATTCACCACCTCTAAACCCCCACAAAATGTTATCAGCATTCACTTGTTTAGAATCTGCTAATACAACCTTAGAACGTCCACTCACAATACGGACAGAATTAAATGCCTGAACATTACCGTGCTCATCTGCTTGCTGTGCAAGAATAGTTACACTATCACCAGTATTTAGATCACCTTTATTTACACCAGTACCATTAACAATCAAAGTACCTTCACCCAATCGATGAAGTGCATCACCCTCTACACCATCAATTTTCCACTCTACAGATTTATCCTTTTCTACAATAATCCCGGCACCTTGCCAATTTGAGTCATTATTACTTTTAACAATTGCATCTGTTTTAAATGTAATTGAACCAGCACCTTGGTGAATATTGTTTTCCAAAACAATTGTGGATTGAACATCATCCAAATTAGTAATTATTAAGTTTTTTCCATCATTTAAGGCGACTGTTTGGTTTGTATTAGAACTTTTACCTTGTGCAGAGAAGTCAGTATTATTTTGTGAAATTTCAGCCCCACCGTTTGTATCTGTTGAGCGCCAAACTGCTTCTTCAGTTCCTCTAAGTTGTATTTCTGGTGCTGTATCTTCAGAAATTTTTTCCTCAGTAAAATCATAGTCCGGAAACAACCACCAATGTGATTGTTGTTTCCTTGTAATTTTTTCCACAGTTATCAAAGCAGAATAGCCTAATACAATCCATTTTTTTTCAACAGTATCATAAGCAAATAAAGGACTCCCACTATCACCTTCCCAAACATTATTTGTCAATGGATGCTTTTTATTTGCATTTTGTGAATGTGAGTCTTTAGTTTCTGAAAACAAGTGCAAACCATTAGTTTTAATCTCAGTCGGCAACCGAATAGTTCCGCCTGTAATATGATCATAGGATAGCGGAATATTTGAAGGATTTCCGCCTCTATCAACAAGTTGAGTATTATTATCAGCATCTAATATTTTAGATGTCCCCGTACCAACACGATACATTACAGGGTATCTAACAGAATCTAAAAAAACTTCCGATTTTTCTGCACTTACACCGTCTTTAGTTACATTAGTATATTCAACTGGTGCAACTTCAGTTACTATTTTATCCAAGCGCGGTGTATGATAATCAATTGAACCATGATTATTGCGATCAACCAGCGTATATAAAGCATCACTAGCTGAACCAAATCTAACATTTTTATACCCAGTATTATGTTTTACACTTGCGACATAGCCAGGAGCAATTAAGGTAGCAACCTTTTGCTTCACATCCACACTAGAAAAGTCAGGCATCGGTGCTTGATCTAATATACCAATTTGTACTCCATCTTTATTAAAAATAGGAATATTTACTGCACCTGGCTGAAATACCCCCTTATTAGAACCAAAATCTTTAAAAGTTTGATACGGCACATCATCCCTTACTGCACCAGCTTTCAACTGATTTGAGTATATTACACTTCCACCAAATAGACTGGATACCATCATAATTTTGAATATATTAGACAAAGCCTTGGATAAAGTATTTTTTTGATATCTTGACTCTAATATCTTATCAAAGTTAATAATATTTAATTTTCCTTTATAGCTTTCAATATCGATATCAAAAAATTTATTATCGTATGTTGAGTTAGTTACGAATTGCTTATACGGAAATAAAAATTTATTTTTCTCATTACTCATGATTTATCTCATTCAATTACACATAGTGTTGATGCTCTAAAACACTGTCCATATCGACCAATGATTAAAACACCAATTCTTTATGCTTTATTGTTTTTTGTGTTAACTATATCACATATATTTTGTTTTTTTTGCAATACGTATTCTTTTGTTTTTTTAATAATTTATCATTAAACATAATTCATTAAACTGAGATATTTCAGCCACATAGCCTATAAAAGCATTTAATATTTAGTTACTTAATCAGATTTACTTATCGCCACCTCATTCACCTCATATTAATTAATCAATAACGATCGAATCTGAACATCTTTCAACATAATTTCAGACCTATCTCTAACATAATTTATGATCATTTATTAAAGCCATTTGTATATTAGATTCAACAAACCATATTTAATTTAACTTACCTAAATATGATATTAAATCTAATGTTATATTTAATAGATACAATGACTTACAAAAACATAAAAGAATAATTTCAAATAAAAAAGACTAGAATGAATTTATAAATGAAATATTCACTAAGGCACACCAAGCTACCTCTGTCTAAAAAATATTTATAAAATTATGATCAAATCCGTTTAATTATGGATTTCAATAAGGATGGGAATTCTATAACACTCAAAAAAAGATACTGTAAACCATTAAAATTAAAAAATAATTTCTTAGTATTAAAATAACACTGAACTATGCAATTCCGTTTTGGTGCTTTTTTATTTTACATATAGTTATCATTTATCACATGATACCTATCTTAAAACCACTACAAATGACTAGAAAAAACTTCCAACTCATTGATTGACATAGGAACACCAAGTAAAAAGCCTTGTATCTGATGACAGCCGAGACGCTTTAAAACATCTCTTTGAAATTCTGTTTCAACGCCTTCCGCTGTTACAGTTAAACCTAAGTTTGTAGCCAACTTTATTATACTTTCTAAAATAAGTTCATCTTTACTGTTTTGTTCTAAATCTTTAATAAAAGCACGGTCAATTTTCAACTCATCTACAGGTAATTGCTTTAAATACAAGAAACTTGAATGCCCCGTACCAAAATCATCAATTGCTAACTTAATACCCATTTGTCGTAATCGAAGAAAGCTACGTAGACTCGAATCTATATGATGCATGGCTGTAGATTCAGTAATTTCTATCATTAAACGATCATTCTTAATTTCGTAGCGACTAAATAGATTTTCTAAAATTGAAAATAGATGCTTATGCTCAAATTGAATCGCTGATAAATTTACTGCTAATGGAAAAAATTGATTTTGATTTGCATTTTCCCAAATTTGAATTTGCTTACAAGCTTGCTCTAAAGCCCAATACCCCATTTGAATAATTAGGCCTGTTTTCTCTGCACCATGAATAAACATATTCGGCCCTAATAGACCATGTATAGGATGGTTCCAACGAATCAGAGCTTCAACACCACAAATATCTTCGGTGTTTGTAATAAATTTAGGTTGATAGAACAATGTGAATTGCTGTTCCTCTACCGCTTTATATAAATCATTAATTAATTTTGTTTGGCTTTTTGACTCAGACTGAACGTCACTATAACTAAAAATGCTATAAGTATTTCGTCCTTGCTTTTTAGAATGTAACATCGCTGAATCAGCATTCATCATGAGATCTTGTAAGTTATTACCATGCTCAGGAAATATCGCTATGCCAATACTAATCGACATATTAATTTCTTTACCCGCAATTAAAAAACCCTCTTGAACAATTTGATGTGTACGTTCTGCTGTATAAGTCGCATATTCAATAGTCGAGTCTTCAATCACAAGTAAAAATTCATCTCCACCAATTCGCATGAGTTTTTCATTACTTGCGAGTTGTTTATGAATTCTATTTGCAACTTGTATGAGCAACTGATCGCCAATATGATGCCCAAAAACGTCATTTACAGCTTTAAAGCGATCTATATCAATATATAAAAATGCACTTTTCCCTTTGCTCAAACGCTGTTGAGAAAAAAGAAGATTTGCATATTCTGTCAGAAATAATCGGTTAGGTAGTTTTGTTAAATTATCTTGTAAGGCTTGGCTAGCTAAATCTCTATTTACATTTAAGAGCTCTTTATTACGCTCTTCTAGTCTTTGTTCCAATAAAGCAATAATAAAAGAAACTGCCAATACTAAACTGGTCACAAATACAATTAAAAAGAAAATAATACCCTGGCTTTGCTGTGCAACAACTTCAGCACTTGTTGCTGAGTTTAGGTGAAAAGATACCGCTGCCATTCCTGTGTAATGCATTCCGACAATCGTAAATGCCATCATTACAGCCAATAAAAGCTTATACCAAGATTTATTCAACACCGCATTTTTATATTTAAATAAAAGCCAAAACGTAATACCTGAACCAAAAATGGCAATCAGAACAGAAAAAGTAACAATCAATAAATCGTAAAAACTTGAATAGCCATCAATAATTAAACCCATCATTCCCAAGTAATGCATACCGGAAATACCAAGCCCCATAAGTACAGAACCCAACATTAATTTTGGGGTCGTCAGGGTTGCTTGTGAGGTAAGCCAAACAGCGAAAGAAGATGCGATAAATGCGATAAGCAAGGAAACAATGGTTAGCGTGTAATCAAAGTAATAACCGCTTGGTAAATGACATGCAAGCATGCCTATAAAATGCATAAGCCAAATTGCAATACCAAAGAAAAATCCACTTAACAGAATTGAAACTTTTTTATAGCCTAGATTACTTTTAATATTTAGAGGAACTGCACTTTCTACTGATAAAGCGATATAGCAAGCCAAAATAGAAATGACTATTGAGCCTATAACCAAATCGATATCATAGTGAAGTGGAAGCATAGCCCGCCTCTATATTTATCTTATTTTTATTTTGCACTTTATCCAATATACGTACTCATCTATTAAATGTAAAAAACTTTCGTAAATGATTATAAATGCAAAACCCAAACCTAGAATGTTATATAACTCACTGAAGGTCAAGAATTTATCATATATCTTTCTACATTTTTATGTTTATAACTCAAAAATAGCTTAAGAGTAAATATAATGCTCAAAAGAAGACCAGCATCTACTGGTCTTCTTGGTATTTATTTCACAACTGCGTTTTTATTTAGCTGATGATAATCAAATAAAACATTTGCAGCTTCGGTTACAAAAGCCTCCTCTTCTGCTAATGGAGGGCGTTTATTAGCCTTCATTTTCGCTCTAGATTCAGCTAAAGCATCTAAAGAAGCCTGATAACTTTCCCAGTTAGCATGCGGTTTTAACCCTGTTTCCTGACGACGCAAGTTTTCAGCATCCAAGGTCTGTTTCTCAAGTGCCTTTAATTCAGCTTTACGTTGTTCAATATCTAACACGGCAGTTTTCTTGTCATCTGCTTTCTTAGATATTGCGGTACGTTTTTCCAAATATTTAAATTGAGGATCTAACTTCACGCGTTGCTGAGATAATTTTGTTAACTCAGAAATATATGGCTGAACAGAACCTTCACGTTTAAATGGTGCCGTTGGAATAGTATCCCACTCTAAAGCATTTTTAGATTTACGTTCACCAAATGCCTCATTGTAAATATCGACCAATTTAATATCTGGTACAACACCTTTATTTTGCGTACTTCCACCTGTAATTCTATAGAATTTACGCTGAGTTAATGTTGCTTGACCATGTGCTAAATTATCTAACTGAACTTGCGCAGTTCCCTTACCTGTTGTAGTACTGCCAATCACAATACCACGCTCATAATCTTGAATTGCAGCAGAGTAAATTTCACTTGCAGAAGCAGAAGCTAGGTTAATCATGACAGCCAATGGACCTGCATAAGTTTGCGCACCGCCATCGGTATCTTCAAAGACATTTACATTGCCGTTGCCATCACGAATTTGAACGACAGGACCAGACTTAATCACCTGACCAAGCATCCGTGCAACTTCTTCTAATGAACCGCCGGGGTTATTACGCAAGTCAATTAAAATACCATCGACATTTTGAGCTGCTAAAGATTTCAAAGCATTATTGGTATCTTCAGAAACAGAACGATATTCTGTACCTGCTCTACGAGCACGATAATTTAAATAGAAAGATGGAATTTCAATTACGCCATACGTATGTTTTTTACCATCTCGCGTAATTTCAACTGTACGTGAACGCACACCTGAATCTTCTTCTTGAATCACATCACGCACCAACGGAACTGTACGCGCTTGATTCATAGATGCGCCTGCACCAAGTAACTGAATTGTTACTTTTGTGCCACGTTTACCACGAATTAAACCTACAATTTCATTGCTTGGCCAACCAATTACATCCACCATTTTCTCGCCATCTTGGGCAACCCCAATAATGCGATCTCCTGATTTAATTTGTCCCGATTTACTTGCAGGACCACCTTCTACAATGGTTTCAATTTTGGTGTAATCTTCATTGCCACGCTCAGGTCGAATAGAAACCCCAATCCCTTCTAATTGCAATGTCGTTTGACGATTCAACTCCATCGCATCTACAGGTGGGAAGTAGTTACTATGCGGATCGTAAGTTAAAGTCATCGCATTTAATGTTTTATCTAAAACATCATCACTCTTTACACGGCTCATGCGTTCAAGCTGACGCGTATAACGTTTCGTCAACGTTTGAACAGGTGTTAAATCTTCAGGGCCTGTTAAGTCTTGACCATTTGCAAGCTCAGGATTTTCTTTTAAAGCTTTTTGTTTCGCCTGCTCTTCTTCTTTACTAATCGTTAAATTAATAAGCTGCGAAACTAGCATTTTATTCCAATGTGCTTTTTGTTCCGCTTCTGTTTTAAAGAATGGCGCTTTTTCTCGATCAGTTTCAATAACCACATTCGGTTGATTCAAGTTCTGCGGCTTTTTCAACTCTGCCAACATATATTCATAGAACTGCTTTAAACGATTACGATATTGTTCATGAATAATATATGGCCCAGACAAGTCACCTGCTTTTAATGCAGCACCCAAAGTCGCACCGTAGCTTTTTTGATATTTTTCAATTTCTGGTGCTAAAAATAATGAATGATCTGGATCTAAGCTATCTAAATAAAAATCTAGAATACGCTTAGATGTATTTGCATCTAAACGTTGATTTAAATAATGTTGTCGATCTACCAAAGTTGCCAATTGACGAGAAACTAAAGCCTGTTCTTGAGTCGGAACGATTTTTTTAGTTGTAGCCGCCGTTTCAGTTGCAGCAACAGCCTCATTAATGACATGGCTAAAGAAAAAGCCACCCGTTGCTATTGCAACTGCACATGCGATTGTTTGAAGTTTCATAAATAATTTGTACTTCCTTGGTATTTTGACCAAATTTCTGTGCCTATTTTGTCTTGAAATTGGATATATTCAATGACTTAAACAGCTTAACTTAATTTTATAATGTAGTTTTATCATAAACTGTGCTGACAAAATGTAGCAAATCATTGCAAAATTCGGTTATTGTTTTTCATGAAAAACTCCAAAAACGGATACCGATATGATTGGCGCATTGATGCTCGACATCGCTGGCACAGAACTTACTCAAGAAGATATTCAACTATTACAAACTCCGCAAGTCGGTGGTGTCATTTTATTTGGGCGAAATATTGAATCGCCAAAGCAAGTTCGTGCGCTAACAGACCATATGCGACAAATTCGACCTGAAATTTTAATTGCAGTCGATCAAGAAGGTGGGCGTGTACAACGCCTTAGAAAAGGCTTTACCTTACTTCCTGCAATGGGTCGCTTTGGTGAACTGTATAAAACTAATCCTAATAAAGCTTTAGATTTAACCGAACAATGCGGATGGTTAATGGCAACGGAAGTACTTGCTGTTGGCATCGACTTCAGTTTTGCACCTGTTTTGGACTTAAATGACATTAGCGATGTTATTGGCGATCGTAGCTTTGCCACCAATATTGATGACATTATTCCACTTGCTGAAGCCTTCTTAAAAGGCATGAAACGTGCAGGAATGGCATCTACAGGTAAACATTTCCCTGGACACGGTTCGGTAAAAGCAGATTCACATGTTGCCGCAGCAATCGATTCGCGCTCATTTGAAGAAATTCAACAAAAAGACATGCAAACATTTATTCAACTTAAACCACAGTTAGATGCATTAATGCCTGCACATGTGATTTACGACAAAGTAGATCCAAACCCTGCTGGTTTTTCTGATTTTTGGATTCAGCAAGTTTTGCGTAAAGATTTAGATTTTGATGGTGTGCTTTTCTCTGATGATTTAAGTATGCAAGCTGCATGTGTTGCAGGTGGTGCAGATGCCCGAATCCAAGCTGCCCTAAAAGCAGGCTGTGATATGGGCTTAGTATGTAATGACCGTGAAGCACAATACATTGCTTTAGAAGGAATTGTAGATTTACCATTACCCAACCAAACACGTTTAGAACGCATGCGTGGTCGTATTCTAGATATTAAAATTGACGATGAACTTGCGCTAGGCGATGAATGGCTAAAAGTTAGAGACAATATTGTCGCATTTAAGAATTCATTAGATTAATCGTTTTTAAAGAGCATCTTTGGATGCTCTTTTTTTTATAAATAATAGATGCTAAAAAATATTATAAAACTTTAAATTTCATGTATTTTCCAAATATATAAATCAAAAACATTATCTCAACAGTATGATTCATTGTATTTTTCTTGATTGATGCTTCATTGTCCTGCTTAGGACTGTTAATATCGAGTAGAAATTTCTAAGTGATCAAACCGCTATGCAAGAGTCTATTGAACAATATATGCAAACGGTAGGACAACAAGCTCGCAAAGCATCACGCGTGCTCGCAAGTGCCTCTACCCAAGCAAAGAATAACGCTTTATCTGCAATTTATACTGCTTTACAAAACAGTGAATCTGCAATTTTAGCTGCTAATCAAATTGATATGACCAAAGCACATGCCAACAATTTGGACAGTGCCTTACTTGATCGCTTAGAACTTACACCCACACGCTTTCAAGGCATGTTAGATGGCTTAAAAGATGTCATTGGACTTGCTGACCCTATTGGTCAAATTACAGATATGGCATACCGTCCATCAGGTATTCACCTAGGTAAAATGCGCGTACCTTTAGGCGTTGTCGGTATGATTTACGAATCTCGTCCAAACGTAACTTTAGAAGCTGCTTCGCTTGCGCTTAAATCTGGTAATGCCATTATTTTACGTGGTGGCTCAGAAGCACTTGAATCGAATAAAGCCATTGCTGAAGCGGTTCAGCACGGTTTAAAAACTGCAGGTTTACCTGAAAATTCTGTACAAGTGATTAATACTTCAGATCGTGCGGCTGTAGGTCAACTCATTACCTTAACCGAATTTGTGGATGTGATTATTCCACGTGGCGGCAAAGGCTTAATTGAACGTATTACTAACGATGCTCGCATTCCTGTTATTAAACATTTAGATGGCAATTGCCACGTATTTGTTGAAGCACAAGCAGACTTTAACAAAGCACTTCCTATTGCCTTAAATGCAAAAACACATCGTTATGGCGTATGTAATGCCATGGAAACTTTACTTGTAGATGAAAAAGTTGCAGCTGAGTTTTTACCTCAAGTAGCAAAACTTTATGCAGAAAAACAAGTTGAACTTCGTGGTTGCCCAGAAACTCAGAAAATCCTTGGAAGTACTGTTATTGCGGCTACAGAAGAAGATTGGTACACAGAATATTTAGGACCAATTCTAGCTGTTAAAGTTGTTTCAGGCATGGATGAAGCAATTGATCATATTAACAAATATGGTTCACATCATACCGATTCAATTATTACTGAAAACTTTAGTCTTGCGCGCCAATTCCTTGCTTGCGTAGATTCAAGCTCCGTCATGATTAATGCATCAACTCGTTTTGCGGATGGTTTTGAATATGGTCTAGGTGCTGAAATTGGTATTTCTACAGACAAAATTCATGCACGTGGTCCAGTAGGTTTAGAAGGCTTAACATCGCAAAAATGGATTGTTTTTGGCGATGGTCAAATTCGCCAATAGATCAAATTAAAGACAAACAAAAAGGGTTAATTTTGAATTAACCCTTTTTTTATTTATTTGAAAAAATAAGTTGATAATTTCATAAGAAATAATTTATAAATCGCATTTAATGTATTAAAAAATAATCACATATTATTTTTATGGATATTTTGCAAACTATGCTATGTTAATTGCATATTTCAAATGAAATACCACTATTTCAGTAATAAATGGAATCAATAGATCCATAAATTTTAATTATTATTGAATGAAGGGTCGATTGTGCTTAAGTCTAATCTCCTAAAGTCTATCTAGGACAAGAAAAAAGCACATGATACAAATATACACATAGATCAAAAGATAATGAATATCAATGATCAAGGGTAATACAACAATTCAAGTACGATAATTTTTAATTAAGGGAAAGGTCATGCCTAAATCAGTACTCGTAATCAATTGCGGTTCATCTTCAATCAAATTTGCACTTTTACTCGAAGATCAAGACTTTCGCATTCACGGTTTAGCTGAAAATTTAGGTACACCCGAAGCCCGAATTAAAGGTGTCACTATCGGCAATGAACCTGTAGATATCCGTATTCCAAATGCAGACCATAGCGAAGCATTAGAAGTTGGCTTATCACGCTTAGCAAACTACAAACCAGATGCAATTGGTCACCGTATTGTACACGGCGGTACATTAACTAAAGCCGAACTTATTACAGACGATATTATTGATACGATTCGTCAAGCTACACCACTTGCTCCGCTTCACAACCCTGCTCACTTAGTAGGTATTGAAGCGACTCGTCGTTTATTCCCAGATTTACCACAAGTTGCTGTTTTCGATACAGCATTCCATCAAACAATGCCTGCTCATGCTTATCGCTATGCTGTGCCTAAGTTCCTATACACAGAACATAACGTACGTCGTTACGGTTTCCACGGTACAAGCCATGCTTACGTTTCTGAACGTGGTTCTGAACTTGCAGGGAGCTTCAAACAAGGTGGTTGGTTAGTTGCACACTTAGGTAATGGTAGTTCAACTTGCGCAGTATGGAATGGTCAATCTGTAGATACTTCTATGGGATTAACACCACTTGAAGGCCTTGTAATGGGTACACGTAGTGGTGATGTTGACCCAAGTATGCACAGTTTCCTTGCGAAAAACTTAGGTTGGGATATCTACAAAATTGACAAAATGCTCAATAGCCAATCTGGTCTTTTAGGTTTATCTGATCTTTCTAACGATATGCGTACATTGATCGAAGCTTCAGAACAAGGCAATGAAGATGCTGCTTTAGCAATTGAAGTATTCTGCTACCGTCTTGCTAAATCTCTTTCTGCATTAAGCTGTGGTTTACCACGCTTAGATGGCTTATTCTTCACAGGTGGTATTGGTGAAAACTCTGCTTACATCCGTGAAAAAACATTAGGCTACATGCCACACTTTGGTTTCAACCTAAGTAAAGATGGTAATAACAACTTAAAACGCGGTACAGAAGGTCGTATCGACAATGGAACTGGTCCTCAAATTTGGGTAGTTCCAACCGATGAAGAAGGTCGTATTGCGAAAGAAACTGCGTCTGTTGTTCAAAGCGAATTTGGATCATTAACCGCAAAAAAGTCTGAAGCAGTATCGGCTTAACGTATTACATTTAACTCAATTTAATTTAATTTTTAAGATTTAGACGTATATGAAAACGATTTTATTGGTTCCAACAGGTGAAGGCATAGGTTTAACATCTGCGTGTTTAGGTCTAATTTATGCTTTGGAATGCCAAGGCATAAAAGCTGGTTTCTTAAAGCCCTTCTCTCAAGAAGCGCAAGCAAAAACGGAAGATCGTACAGCAGCGCTTTATCAGCATTTATTTAAAGATGAAACTGTTGAACCAATAGACTTCGAAACACTTACTCAGCGCCTTAACCAAGGCGAAAATGATGAGTTACTTGAAGATGCAGTTCGTTTTCATCGTCAAATTGCAAAAAAGCATGAGTTAATTATTGTTGAAGGTCTTGTACCAACAAGCCGCGACCCTTTTGCAGCAGAAATTAATACAGCACTTGCAAAAGCACTTGATGCAAAAGTAGTGATTGTAAGCAACGCAAATATTAATCAAGCGACCGCATCTGCTGAAAAAGTTGAAAGCCTATTACGCCAATATGGTGGTGTTTCTTGCGGTCGCATGTCGGGCGTTTTATTCATGCGTACCAAAGGTTTGTCAGAAGAATCTGCACAAATTCCTGTAACGCTAGATCCAAGCTTACGTTTAGTAGATGAAACTCAAAGTTTTGTTACTCAAATCCAAAAAACGCATGCACATATTGGTTCAAAAGATTTACCTGTAATTGGCTTAGTGCCTTTTAGTAATACACTTAGCGTACCTCGCATTTCCGATCTTGCATCTCATATTCAAGCAAGCTGGATTAACCGTGGTGATGCAAATCAACGCCGTGTTTTACACAGTAGTTTAATTGCTTCAAATATTGAACGTGAACTTAATAAATTTGTTGCTGGTGAGCTAATTATTAGTGCATCTGACCGTATTGATGTGCTTTTAGCAAGTAGCCTTGCAAGTAGCAATGGTATTCCACTTGCTGGTTTAGTGCTTACAGAACACCATCAGCCAAATAATGATGTTCTGAATTTCTGCCAATCTGCAATTAAACTTGGTTTACCAATTTTACATACGCCATTAAGCACGTTCGAAACATCTCAACGTCTTGCTAACTTTGGTAATGAAATTCCTGTAGATGATACAGAGCGCGCTGAACAAGTAACTCGTTTTGTTTCAAGCCATATTCATCCGGATTGGTTAACAAGTCTAATTAATGGCACGCATCAACAACGTCTGTCACCTTCTGCTTTTCGCCATGAATTGGTACAAAAATCAATTGCTGCGAAAAAGCGTATTGTGCTTCCTGAAGGCGATGAACCTCGTACTATTCAAGCAGCAGCGATTTGCCAATCTCGTGGTATTGCACAATGTATATTGTTGGCAAAACCTGAATCTGTCGTTGAAGTTGCAAAAGCGCGTGGTATTGAACTTCCAAACGATTTAGAAATTATTGATCCTGATCTCATTCGTGATAATTACGTTACGAAAATGGTTGAGCTTCGCAAAGGTAAAATCAACGATCTTCAAGCAAAAGAACAGCTTCAAGATACTGTTGTTTTAGGCACAATGATGTTGGCTTTAGACCAAGTTGATGGTTTAGTTTCAGGTGCTGTTCACACAACTGCAAATACAGTTCGTCCTGCGTTCCAGCTCATTAAAACTGCGCCAGATTACTCGCTTGTATCATCTGTATTCTTCATGTTGTTACCAGATGAAGTTTATGTATATGGTGACTGTGCAATTAACCCAGATCCTAATGCAGAACAACTTGCGGAAATTGCAATTCAATCTGCCGATTCTGCAAAAGCATTTGGTATTGACCCACGTATTGCAATGATTTCATATTCTACTGGCACTTCAGGTGCAGGTGCGGAAGTTGAAAAAGTGGCTGAAGCAACTCGTATTGCGAAAGAGCGTCGCCCTGATTTACTAATTGATGGTCCACTTCAATACGATGCAGCATCTGTTGAAAGTGTTGGTCGCTCTAAAGCGCCAGATTCTAAAGTTGCAGGTCGTGCCAATGTATTTATTTTCCCAGATTTAAATACAGGTAATACGACTTATAAAGCCGTTCAGCGTTCTGCAAATGTAGTAAGCGTTGGTCCAATGCTTCAAGGTTTAAACAAGCCTGTAAATGACTTGTCTCGTGGTGCATTGGTCGATGATATTGTATTTACAATTGCATTAACGGCAATTCAAGCAGAGCAACAATCTGCTTAAGCTTTAAAAATTAACGTCTCCGCGTTCCCCACCTCATCGAAAGATGGGGTGGTTTTTTATTTTGTATAACCTCTATTATATTAAATAAGCTCTAATCATATGTATTAGAACCAAAAATCACCTTTCCATTATGAATTAATACCCACCCAATTTAAACTATTATCAAAAATTAATATTTCATCTGGAGAGTAATAAAAATCATCGAAAAATTTCACGAAAATCTTCCATTTTGTTATAACAGCCATATCAGGTTGCCAAACTATGTAAACATCTTTTTGAAAAGCTAATCCTGTATGAAATAACCACTTTTTAAGTGTTTCATCTTCCACACTGATTTCTCTGAAACAATTAAAGTTTTGTCGGAAAATTAAGTTTTTAGCTATCTCTGAACTATAACGCCAAAGAAATCTTACTGCTTTGGGAACAATAGGTTTTATTTGATCTAAATGTATTTGATTGAGCTTTGCATAAGACTCATCATCAAATCTCCAATGTAATGGAAATTGATCAAATTGGATTGTGTTTTTTTTAACTTTTTAAATCCATAATTATTAAATTAATTTTTAAATTTCCCCCAAATTAACATAGAACACATTACACACAAAAACACATTAATCAATCAAAAATATAAATTAATGTATGTATCAATAATGAAATGAGTACAATGATTAATAAACCACCATACCGATAAAGAAAATGCTTAATATGAGATTGATCAACCTCATTGATCATTTCCTCCATATCATCATTATGAATATATGTCTCGGATAAACTTCTAAAAGTTTCACCATGGTCACCACGTACTCTAGAACCATCATCAAAATATTCTGCAATTTCTATCATTTTAATAATAAATCTATCATTTGTGGTATTTGCCCACAGACTATTATCCGAATAGAATAGCGTAAAATCTTCGTCATCATTGCTACAAAACATTGATGTATTATTAGACTCTCTATAAATAAAATTAAATCTATTTTCTAATATAACTCTTAATACTCCAAAATTATTTATAATTTTATAGCCCTTTGAATTAGTATTTATTATGTGTACATGATAGCCCATTGTTTACTCCAACAGGTAAATGAAACCCTTATAAATTTTAATCTATACAATGATTAATAAAACTTTAAAAATATTCAAAATATAGAATTATTTTCTACATTTAAATACATCAGCAACAACCAAACTCATCGCAAAAATAATGAATTACCATCTTCTTTAATTTATTAAAACATTAATTCTTATCTTTCCAATACCTGTATAAATCTACTTTCCCATCTAATCGAACAGGCAAAAATTGAATTAAAACTTTTTGTTCGCTAAGTGGTTTTACTAACTCGTTATAAATATGCTGTGTCGATAACCCAAAAGGCTCTGCTTCTTCATTTGAATATGCATAATGCACTTCATTAATACCAACCATATGAATTGCAGCTAAACACATCGGACAAGGATGTCCACTTGCATAGACAATACAACTATCTAAACGACTTGAACCCAAAACTTGACTGGCTTTTCTAATTGCCGACAATTCTGCATGTGCAGTTGGATCATTCGTTGTCAAAATTTCATTAACACCTGAGGCTATAATTTTTCCATCTTTCACCACTACAGCCCCAAATGGTCGACCACCCTCATCCGCATTTTTATAAGCCAAATTTAATGCTTCTTGTATAAAAGTAGATGCTGTATTCAGCATAAGTACAACCTCATAAAACCAATGACAGAAATATTTTAATTTATCACCAAAGCTTTATAGATATAGGGAAGTTATGTAAATTACGAAAATTTGAGATTTGAGATTTGAGATTTGAGATTTGAGATTTGAGATTTGAGATTTGAGATTTGAGATTTGAGATTTGAGATTTGAGATTTGAGATTTGAGATTTGAGATTTGAGATTTGAGATTTGAGAAGAATATTACTTTTATAAAATTTTAAGCAAAAAAAAAAGAAGATAAAGCTTAGGCTTGATCTTCTTGTTGACCGTAGAACCAAGTTGCTGCGATAAACATAGAAAAACCAACGACTGAAACAATTGCTGTAATCATAATTTCATACTCTAACTTTGATATGAACATTATCTTAAAGTTTTATGACAGTTATATGACAAGTACAAGACATTAGTAAAATTAAAAATGACAATATTATTCAATACCTTAAGACAAATTTATGAATTTTAGTTTATCTTATATGACATATGTTTCATGAAATATGACAAATAATGCATTAAAAACCATCAAATATGACAGCTAAAATTAAAATTATAAGAACATATTAAACTTTCGCCCAAAGCTTGATCAAAACACCCACAAATCATACATTTTGTCTTATAATTTAGCCCGCTAGCTAACAGCCCGCTCAAGAGATTTTTGTATGACTACTATTATCAAGCAAGATGACTTGATCACATCGGTTAAAGATGCGCTTCAGTTCATTTCATACTATCACCCACAAGACTTCATCCAAGCGATGAGCCGTGCGTATGACCGTGAAGAAAACAAAGCAGCAAAAGATGCGATCGCACAAATCTTAATTAACTCTCGTATGTGTGCAGAGGGACATCGTCCAATCTGCCAAGATACTGGTATCGTAAACGTATTCGTTGAAGTGGGCATGGACGTTAAATTCGATTTAACGATGAGCTTAGACGACGCGATTAACGAAGGTGTACGCCAAGGTTACTTAGAAAATTCTAACGTACTTCGTGCATCTGTACTTGCTGACCCAGCATTTGGTCGTAAGAACACCAAAGATAACACCCCTGCTGTGATCTACCACAAACTTGTTCCAGGTAACAAAGTAGACATTACTGTTGCAGCGAAGGGTGGCGGTTCAGAAAACAAATCTAAACTTGCAATGTTGAACCCATCTGACTCAATTGTAGATTGGGTACTTAAAACTGTTCCAACCATGGGTGCAGGCTGGTGTCCACCAGGTATGCTGGGTATTGGTATCGGTGGTACAGCTGAAAAAGCCATGATGCTTGCGAAAGAAGCACTCATGGAAGAGATCAACATGGACGAACTTCTTCGTCGTGGTCCACAATCTAAACTTGAAGAACTTCGTATCGAAATCTTCGAGAAAGTAAACGCACTCGGTATTGGTGCACAAGGTCTTGGTGGTTTAACAACTGTTCTAGACATCAAAATTAAAGATTACCCATGTCACGCTGCGGGCAAACCAGTCGGTATGATTCCGAACTGTGCTGCAACGCGTCATGCACACTTCACACTTGATGGTTCAGGCGTTGCAAATATTATTGCGCCTAAACTTGAAGACTATCCATCCGTTACTTGGGATTCATCTTCTTCTAAACGTGTTGACTTAGACAACATCACTCAAGAAGAAATGAACTCTTGGAAACCAGGTGATACGTTACTTCTTAACGGTACGATCTATACAGGTCGTGACGCTGCGCACAAACGTATGGTTGACATGCTGAACAACGGTGAAGAGCTTCCTGTAGACCTTAAAGGTAAGTTCATCTACTACGTAGGTCCTGTAGATCCAGTTGGCGATGAAGTTGTAGGTCCTGCAGGTCCAACAACAGCAACACGTATGGACAAATTCACACGTCAAGTCCTTGAAGCGACTGGCATGTTCGGTATGATCGGTAAAGCGGATCGTGGCCCTGCTGCTGTTGAAGCAATCAAAGATAACAAAGCAACTTACCTCATGGCTGTTGGTGGTGCTGCTTACTTAGTATCTAAAGCGATCCGCGAAGCTGAAGTGGTTGCCTTTGCTGACTTAGGTATGGAAGCAATCTACAAGTTTGTGGTAAAAGACATGCCTGTATCTGTTGCAGTTGACGTAAACGGTACATCTGTTCATGCAACTGCGCCAAAAATTTGGCAAGCTAAAATTGGTAAAATTCCAGTAGTTGATGCTGCTGCGAAATAATTACTAATTTTGCATATGAAATGCCACCACTTCTAGGAGTGTGTGGCATTTTTATTTGCTTCAAAAATTAAAATCAAATATAAAAAAACGCGCATCTAAATGCGCGTTTTTTATAACTTAAAGAAATTAAGCAGATTTATTCACAATTTTTAAATCCGACTTTGCTTCTTCTTGCTTTTCTTCTTGCTTCGGCTGACGCTCAGCTTTCAACTCTGGTTGAGCATTGTCATTAATGACAGCTTCTGTCACAACAACTGTGCCTACATCTGTACGACTTGGTAAGTCATACATAGTTTCAAGCAATGAGTTTTCAAGAATTGAACGCAAACCACGTGCACCTGTATTACGCTCTAATGCTTTCTTCGCAACAGCACGTAATGCAGTATCTTCAAATACTAAATCTACATTTTCCATGTCGAATAAGTATTGGTATTGACGTGTTAATGCATTTTTTGGCTCAGTCAAAATTTGCATTAAAGCTTCTTCATCAAGCTCATCTAAAGTTGCAACAACAGGAACACGACCAATAAATTCTGGAATTAAACCAAACTTCACAAGGTCAGTTGCTTCAACTTGACGGAACAAATCAGAAAGCTTTTTGGTTTCATCTTTTTTACGCACTTCTGCTGTAAAGCCAATGCCACCCTTTTCTTGACGCTGTTGTACAATTTTCTCAAGTCCAGAGAATGCACCACCACAAATGAACAAGATGTTTGAAGTATCAACCTGAATAAGCTCTTGTTGAGGATGCTTACGACCACCTTGTGGTGGAATTGCAGCAACTGTTCCTTCAATCATTTTCAGTAAAGCTTGTTGAACACCTTCACCAGACACATCACGTGTAATAGATGGGTTTTCAGACTTACGTGTAATCTTGTCAATTTCATCAATATAGATAATACCCTTTTGAGCTTTTTCTACATCGTAGTCTGCTTTTTGAAGAAGCTTTTGAACAATATTTTCAACATCTTCACCTACATAACCAGCTTCGGTTAATGTAGTTGCATCTGCCATTGCAAAAGGCACATCAAGTAAACGAGCAAGCGTTTGCGCAAGTAATGTTTTACCTGAACCCGTAGGACCTACAAGCATGATGTTACTTTTTGAAATCTCAACACCATCTTCTGCTTTATGACCGCTATTTTGCACTTTTAGGCGCTTATAGTGATTATATACAGCAACAGATAAAGTCTTCTTCGCAACATCTTGACCAATCACATATTGATCTAATGCAGCACGAATTTCATGCGGTTTTGGTAAAAGTTTAGTCGCCCAATCACTTGATTCTACTTGTTGACTGGTTTGAAC
Organism: Acinetobacter faecalis; assembly: GCF_034187745.1. Taxonomy (NCBI): domain Bacteria; kingdom Pseudomonadati; phylum Pseudomonadota; class Gammaproteobacteria; order Moraxellales; family Moraxellaceae; genus Acinetobacter; species Acinetobacter faecalis. The sequence goes on from NZ_JAXHPF010000005.1 coordinate 138,672, forward strand.
TAAATCTAAACATACGTCCACACACTCATTACAGATGTATGCGTCCTCGCCTGCAATCAGTTTCCCGACTTCAGACTGCGTTTTACCGCAAAATGAACAATTCTTATGTTCTTGAGGATGATCGGACATATTTACTCCAATAACTAATCTTTTTTAAATTGATGGACGTTTAGATAAAACTTCATCCACTAAACCGTATTCTTTTGCTTGCTGTGCAGTCATGAAGTTGTCACGATCTGTATCTTTAGCAAGGCGTTCATAATCTTGACCGCTATGTTCAGCCATCAAACGGTTTAAACGTTCTTTAATAAATAGAATTTCACGTGCGTGAATTTCAATGTCAGATGCTTGACCACGGAAACCACCTAATGGTTGGTGAATCATAACACGTGCATTTTCAAGGCAATAACGCTTACCTTTTGCACCAGCATTTAATAAGAATGCACCCATTGATGCTGCTTGCCCCATACAATAAGTCACAACATCTGGTTTTATAAATTGCATGGTATCGTAAATTGCCATACCCGCAGTTACAGAACCGCCTGGAGAGTTGATATATAAGTGAATGTCTTTATCTGGATTTTCAGCTTCTAAAAACAACATTTGCGCAACAATTAAGTTCGCCATATTGTCTTCAACTTCACCTGTTAAAAAAATCACACGCTCACGTAAAAGGCGTGAAAAAATATCAAATGAACGTTCACCACGGGAAGACTGTTCTACCACCATTGGAACTAAAGCATTTTCAATTGTTGGAACATACATACGTTTATTTATTCCTAAATTCTTGTGAGTTAACCCATAGCAACAATATGAGGGATATTTGCCAAAATTGCAAAATATTCACGATTAAATAGCAGAAATTTTTACACCAAACATATCAAATAAAAAGTGCTTTCTTTTATTTTATTTTTCATAAAAAAAGGCGCTTTGAGCGCCTTTTTTTATTTCAGCTAGAAATTAGCCTTGTTGACGAGCTTGTTGCTCTTTCAATAAGTCTTCATAGCTTACTTTTGTATCAGTTACTTTAGCAGACGCTAAAATGTGATCAACAACTTGATCTTCTAATACAACAGCTTCAATTTGTTGACGTTGTTGCGCATCGTTTTTGAAGAATTCAATTACTTCGTTTGGATCTTCGTAAGAAGAAGCCATGTCAGCAATGTAAGCTTCAACACGAGCAGCATCTACTTCAATTTTAGATTCAGCTAAAACACGGCTTACTAATACACCAAGTTTAACTGATTTTTCAGCTTGTTCTTTGAACAAATCATCTGGAAGCATGCTGCTGTCAAATGCTTTAGCACCTTGAGCACCAAACTGTTGAGTGAATTGCTGAATCATTTGTTGACGTTGACGGTCAATTTCTTGAGACAACATAGACTCTGGAATTTCTACTTCGTTAGCAGCTACAAGCGCATCAAAAGTTGCACCTTTAACTTGGTTACGAAGACCATTTTTCACTTCACGTTCCATGTTTTTACGAACGTCAGCTTTAAGTTTTTCAACGCCTTCTTCTTCAGTCAAACCAAATACTTTTAAGAATTCAGCATCAATTTCTGGAAGCTTTTGTTTTTCAACAAGCTTAACAGTAATTTTGAATTGAGCAGCTTTACCAGCAAGGTTTTCAGCTTGGTAGTCTTCAGGGAAAGTTACATCAATAACTTTCTCTTCGCCTTTCTTCATACCAACGATACCGTCTTCGAAGCCAGGGATCATACGACCTGAACCTAAAACAAGTTTAAAGTCTTCAGAAGAACCGCCTTCAAACTTCTCGCCATCTACAGAACCTTCGAAATCAAAAGTTACTTGCATGTCTTTTTTAGCCATACCTTTTGTTTCAGCCCAAGAAGCGCGTTGTTTTTGAAGATTTTCGATCATTTGATCTACATCTTTATCAGTTACTTCAGTTGCTTTACGTTCAACTTCTAAACCGTCAAATTTAACATCAACTTCAGGATAAACTTCTACAGTCGCTTGATACACTAAAGCATCATCTTTCATTTCAGTTGAATCGATGTTTGGCATACCAACAGCGTTGATTTTCTCTTGTTGGATTGCTTCGAAAACTGTGTCACGAATAATGTCGTTAACAACTTCTTGATAGATACCAGCACCGTATTCGCGACGAACTACGTTCACAGGTACTTTACCTGCACGGAAGCCGTTAATCTTTACAGTTTTGGCAGTGCGTTTCAAACGAGCTTCAAATTGCTCATTAATACGGCTCGTCGGTACTGATACATTTAAACGACGGGCAACGCCCGAAACCGCTTCAGAAGTTACTTGCATGGCTTCCTCGATATAATTGGAAATAACAGGTTTTTTTAAAAGTGCCATATTATATGACAACATTTAAAGATATACAAAAAAAGGATTATAGCACTTTTAGCTAAATTCGTAGCACAAAGCGTTTGCTCATATTTTATAAGTAACAATCAAGAGAAAATTGTTTACTTTTTATTGCTAATGATAATGTTTATCGTTATTATTGCGATCAATTATTATTCAAGCCCTTCTTTCTCGTCCAAATTTGGAATTCTGTTATGAGTAAGTTCAAACTAAATCCTTTATCTATCGCATTGCTTGGGGCAATTGCAACTCCAACTTTTGCAGAAACAACTACAGAAAATCAGAATCATCAATTATCAACAATTGTTGTTTCTGCAGCAGGTTTTGAACAAGATATTAAAAATGCACCTGCATCAATAAGCGTTGTAACAAAAGAAGATATTGAACGTAAAAATGCGACAAGCATTGCTGATCTATTAGTAGATATTCCTGGTGTCGATGTTCGTAATGGTGTCGGTAAAACTACTGGTCTAAATATCAGCATGCGTGGCATGGGGGCGGATGACACTCTTATTCTAATTGATGGACGTCGTCAAACAACATCAACAGATGTAACACCTAATGGCTTTGCAGAAACCTCTACTAGTTTTATGCCTCCTGTTTCTGCTATTGAACGTATTGAAGTCATTCGTGGCCCCATGTCAACCTTATATGGCTCTGATGCTATGGGTGGTGTAATTAACATCATTACTAAAAAAGTATCTGATGAATGGAATGGCAATATCACAGTTAGTGGTAACGTAATGGAAAGCGGAGCAGAAGCTGACTCTTGGAAAACTAGCTTTTTGCTTAATGGTCCATTAATTAACAATAAATTAGGTCTACAACTGCGTGGTAGTTATTTTGATCGTAGCAGTTCTGAGCGTGTTGTAGAAGGTTCAACAAGTAGAGATCCTCGTCCAAATACTGCTGAAAATTTCGATTTTGGTGGAAAATTAACATTTAAAGCTGATGAAAAAAATGCCCTATGGATAGATGCCTTCCACTCAAGTCAAAGCTATGATAACAAAGATAGCAGACTAGGCGATTTAGACTGGGTAAAAGAGCCAAATAAGGCTGCTGGCTATAAAGATGAGCTTAAATTCAATCGCTCTCAATTCGCAATTGGGCATGATGGAGACTATAATTTTGGTGTTTGGAAATCTTATATCAGTCTATCTGAAACAGAAACAAAGGGCCGTACAATCCCAACTGAAGCATTCCTTGCAGCTCAACAAATTAACAACCCATTAATTGGTACAGATCGAGTTTTAAAAAATGAAGACTTGATTGCCAATACCCATTTAATTTCAAGACTCGATAACCATAAAATCACAACAGGTGCTGAGTATAAAAAATTAATTATCAAAGATAATCTTACAGCTCATGATCCGAAAGGAAGTGAAAAATTTGATAAAGATTCTTGGTCTATTTATACCGAAGATGAATGGACTCTCTTAGAAAATCTCATGTTTACTTATGGCACTCGCTATGAAAAGCATTCTGGTTTTGGTGGAAAGTTTAGTCCACGAGCATATTTAGTTTGGAACACCAATGATATCCTGACTATAAAAGGCGGTGTTAGTACTGGTTATAAAGCCCCTTCAGCTAAAGATTTATTTGATGGCCTTATTAACTTACGCTCACAAGGGCGTGCCCATGTTTTTGGAAATCCAGACTTAAAGCCTGAAACCTCAACAAACTACGAGCTAGGCTTTAACCTTCAACCTACGGATAAATTAAACCTTTCTGCGACTGGTTTTTATAATCAAATTAAAGATGTAATTACCTCTGAATCTATAACTAACAACTGTACAGCCTCACGCGGCTGCTCACGTAGCATCAACGCTGATAAAGCTAAAGTATATGGAGCTGAGGTTACCTTACAATACAGTATTATTCCAGAATGGGATATTAAAGCAGCGTACACCTATACAAAAAGTAAAATTACCGATAGCAATAATCCTGAAACTGTAGGTAGCTACTACAACAACAATCCTCGCAATGCATTCAACCTAACTTCAACATGGCATATCAATCCAGCAATTGATGTGTGGCTGCAACATGAATATAAATCAAGCCGTGTTCGCTATAAAGAAGTCCCTAATTCTACAGAGCTAGAAGAGTTAGCTATTTATAATGCATCAGGCAATGAATATTCTGGTTACAACCTATTTAACTTAGGTGCAAGCTATACTGTCACAGACCGATTGCGCTTGAATATGGCTGTAAATAATCTTCTTGATAAAGATTTTACAGAAAACCAAACTATCCCTTATGGTTCTGGTGATGAAACTCAATCATATAAATATCTATCTGGTAATGAAGGTACTTATATCGCAGGCCGTAACTACTGGTTATCTATTTCATACGACTTCTAATTTTTAGATCAAATACAAAACCTGCTTCGGCAGGTTTTTTTACACTTAAACTACATTTATATTCCCCATAAAACAGCCCTAAAATTGCGGCTTTTTCCATTTTTATATAAAACACTTACTTAAAACCATTTTGTTATATTATTACATTTAAAAAATCATTTTAAATATTTTAAAGAATCGCTATTACCAATTCCAATATAAAGAATAATTAAATAAGAATCATTACTCTTTACACCTCATTTATTGTCTCTCTCCACTGGGTTTGAAATGGCTTTCATTAAAACGCGTAAAAAAATCGTATCTTCTGCGATTGTATCATCACTAAGTATTATGGCTGGACACGCAATTGCCCAAGATCAAGCAGCACAACTTGAAACAATTCATTCAGAGGCATCTGCTGAGCAAAAGCAAAGCTTAAAAGTAGATAAATCTGCAAATAGTAAATTTGTTGCTCCCCTTTTAAATACGCCAAAATCGGTTTCTGTAATTTCAAAACAACTACTTGAAGACACTCAAGTCACAACTTTAAGCGATGCACTTCGTACCGTTCCGGGCATCACCTTAGGTGCAGGTGAAGGTGGCAATCCAAATGGTGACCGTCCATTTATTCGCGGTTATAACTCTGAAAGCTCTATGTATGTAGATGGCGTGCGTAGCTCAACCTCTCAAAACCGTGAAATGTTTGCTGTAGAACAAGTTGAAGTGACCAAAGGTTCTGCATCTGCAATGGGCGGTGCTGGTACCACTGGTGGTAGCATCAACATGGTTTCTAAAGTTGCTAAAAAAGGAGATGCTTTAGAAGGTTCTGTTGCTGCGGGTACAGATGCATATAAACGCATTACCTTAGATGCCAATAAAGATTTTGGTAATGGTATTGCTGCTCGTGTAGCTATTATGGGTCACGAAAATGAAAAAGCAGGTCAACATAATGGTGCAGAATATTCACGTGTTGGTATTGCCCCAAGTATCACATTCGGTTTAGACACAGATACACGTGCAACTTTAAGTTATTACTATTTAAAATCGGATGATACGCCAGATTCAGGTGTTCCATACCAATACGACACTGTGAATAAAGGTTCGGCAGGAAAACCTGTAGAAGTTAAACCAGGAGTTTACTATGGTTGGAAAGATCGTGATTTCCAAAAGCAAGAAAACCAAAATGGTACAATTAAGTTAGAACACGATTTAACTGATAATCTGACAATCAGTAATACAGCGGTTTACGGTAAATCAAAAAATAACTATGTGATTACACAACCCGATGATTCTCAAGGCAACGTTGCCAATGGTCAAGTTTGGCGTCGTGCAAACACTCGCATTACAGATACAACGTCTTTTACAGACCAACTCGCATTAACAGGTAAGTTTAATACAGGCTCATTCAAACACTCTTTCAACACAGGTGTTGAATATAGTCGTCAAGATTCTGACCGTGGTAACTACAAAGTAACCGATACAAATACATCTGCTATTAACAAAGATTCATGCCTTTTAGCCAATTCAAATGGTTGGTGCACAGATTTAAATAATCCAAATGCAAATGATCCGTGGTTAGGTGACATTGCTTCAAATAGAAGATCAACCAATGTTACAACGCAAAATACATCTCTTTATTTCTTAGATAATATTGAACTTAGCCCGCAATGGCTATTAGATGTTGGCGTTCGTTGGGATCAATTTGATAGCAAATGGACAGCTATTCAAGACCAAACAGGTAGAGATGGTACAGTTACAGATAAAGCAGGTACTCAATACAAGAGTAAATCTGACTTTTTCAACTACCAAGCAGGTTTAACTTATAAACCAACTGAAAATGGTTCAATTTATGCAAGTTATGCAACATCTTCAAACCCTGTGGGTGTAGATGGTGGCGATGGTTCTGAAGGCATTAACTCAGGCGCAAATTCATATATTAATGAATTAAAACCTGAAGAAGTTCGCACTATGGAACTTGGTACAAAATGGGACTTATTTAACCAAAAGTTAAACTTAACTGCTGCTATTTTCCGTACAGAAAAAACCAATACTCGTTCAACAGATGCTAATGGTTTAACAAGCAATATTGGCGAAACTCGTGTAGATGGTATTGAGTTAGGCGCAAACGGTAATATCACAGATAAATGGGCTGTTTCTGCAGGCTATACTTATTTAGATAGTGAACTTATTGATGGCGGTTTTGTAGAAGCACCGAAAGGTTCTAAAAACTATCAACCAAACCCTAACAATGGCAATCAAGTTCAAAACGTTGCGAAAAACTCTGCAACACTTTGGACAACTTATGCTTTAACACCTGCATTTACAGTGGGTGCTGGCGCAGTTGCAATGGATAAAGTATATGGCGATGCTGCAAATACAAAATGGGTTTCAGGCTACGTTCGCTACGATGCAATGGCACGTTACAACGTAAACAAGGATGTTAATCTGCAATTAAACATTAATAACCTTTCAGACAAACGCTACTTCAATAAAGCATATGCTTCACACTATGCAACTGAGGCAGAAGGTCGTAGCGCAGTATTAGCGATCAACTTTAAATACTAAGTTTGAAACATTTATCCCATAATTTATTTATGGGGTAAAAGATAGAATAGCCTCTAACGCTAGAGGCTATTTTTTAATATAACTGCTATAAATAAATTTATTATATTTTCAAAAGGTATTGCCGTGATTCATCATATTCCCAATGTCTTAACTAAAGAACAAGTCCACTATTTCCGTACAGAAATGGACAAGGTCAATTGGGTTGATGGCAAAGTTTCTACGGGATCACTTTCTGCAAATGTAAAACAAAATCAACAATTACCTGAAGATCATCCATTAACAAGTCATTTGGGTGACATTATTTTAGATGCACTTTCCAAACATCCTTTATTTATATCTGCTGCATTACCACTGAATATTTTACCGCCCTATTTTAATCGCTATGAAAATGGCGAAACTTTTGGCTTTCATGTCGACAATTCAATTCGTTGGATTAAAGGGACAAATCAAAAAGTTCGCACAGATTTATCTTGCACACTTTTTTTAAGCGAACCTGAAGAATATGAAGGTGGTGAACTGGTTGTTGAAGATACCTATGGCTATCACGAAATAAAACTTCCTGCGGGCGATTTAATTTTATACCCATCAACAAGTGTGCATGAAGTTAGTCCTGTGACATCTGGCTGTCGTGTAGCTTCATTTTTTTGGCTACAAAGTATGATTCGTGATGATGCGAATCGACACATATTATTTAACTTAGATCAAAGCATTCAAAACTTAAGAACACAATTGGGTGATACTCACGAAGAAGTTATAAAACTTACAAGCCTCTACCACAACCTTATACGAAAATGGGCAGAACTCTAAGTCACAGCTATCTTCCATTTTCAAAGGATTTCTCATGAAAAGTAAAACAATTTTAGAACCGCTGAAACAAATTCCAGCGTATCTTCAAACAATTCATGATTATGAAATTGAAGCTGAAAAACATCTTTCAGAAATGGTATGGAGTTACTTACAAGGTGGCTCTATGGATGAATACAGTGTTCAGGAAAATATTTCCATTTTTAAAGATATTCAACTTTTACCACGCATGTTAAAAGACTTAACACATGGCAATACCGAATGTGAAATTTTAGGTCAACGCTACCCTCACCCTATTTTTCTTGCGCCAATTGGACATCAGCAACAGTTTCATCCTGATGCTGAAGCAGCCTCTGCATTAGCTGCTGAAGTGATGGGAAGTAATATTATATTAAGCACATTTACCAATACCGATATGCGAAGTCTTAAACAAGAAAATCCGTATAAATGGTTCCAATTATATTGGCAAGGTGAACGTGAAAAATCTTTAAATTTAGTGAAAATGGCAGAAGAACATCAATATAAAGCCATTGTTATTACAGTTGATTCACCACATACAGGCATTCGTGATCGTGAGCGTAAAGCTTTTTTCCATTTACCTAAAAATATGCAACATCCTCACACACCTTCGCATATTCCCTTACCTGAATTAAAACAAGGTGATCATCCAGTATTTAATGGGCTAATGCGTATTGCACCCGCTTGGGATGACATCGCATGGATGGTTCAACAAACAGATTTACCCATTATTTTAAAAGGTGTAACGCATCCTCAAGATGCATTGCTTGCAATTCAACATGGCGTGAAAGGTTTAATTATTTCGAATCACGGCGGGCGTGTTTTAGATACTTGCATCTCCCCACTACTTTCATTGCAGATGATAAAAAAAGTAGTTCATGATGATTTCCCACTTATTTATGATGGTGGAATTCGACGTGGTTCCGATGTTTTCAAAGCCCTAGCCTTAGGTGCTTCTGCGGTTTGTATTGGTCGCCCTTATATTTATGGATTAGCTACAGCAGGTGCTTTAGGCGTTGCTCACGTACTCAAAATTTTAAAAGAAGAATTTGAAATTACAATGGCACTTATGGGAACAGCAACCTTAAAGGACATCAATAAAGAATGTATTTTCCAAAAATAAACATATATGCGGAATATTTTTTCATTAATTCTTGTTAATACGCAATTTTAGGAATTTTTTTTCGGAATGATTATCTTAAAATTAAGTTATAGATTTACAAGATTGTAGTAAAGCTAAGTTCTAAAGAATTAAAAAGATTTTTTATAACTTTAGCCTAAATAATGCCTTAACACTCTTGTAAATTGCTAAAATAGACACAATCTATATTCATAGTACCTTAGCGTTATCCACGACAATCATTCGGGTGCTATAAAGGAGTTTTCACATGATGTTGGCAGATCCAAGCAAAAAATACCGTCGCATGTATCAACGTGTTGACTTACCAGACCGTCAATGGCCAAATAACGAAATCAATAAAGCGCCTATCTGGATGAGTACCGACCTACGTGACGGTAACCAAGCGATCTTTGAGCCAATGAACATTGAACAAAAGTTCAAAATGTTCCAAATGCTTGTGAAAATTGGTTTCAAACATATTGAAATTGGCTTCCCTTCTGCATCTCAAATTGACTTCGATTTCACACGTAAATTGATTGAAGAAGGTCATATTCCAGATGACGTTTATATTGAAGTTTTAGTTCAAGCACGTGATCATTTAATTCAACGTACTTTTGAATCTTTGCAGGGTGCTAAACGTGCCATTGTACATATTTACAACTCAAACTCTCCAACATTCCGTAATAAAGTATTGAATGTTGATATTGCTGGTGCAAAAAAATTAGCAATTAATGCAGCAACAACTGTTAAAGAATATGCTGCAAAACAACCTGAAACTGAGTTTATTTTCCAGTACAGCCCAGAATGCTTTACTGCAACAGAATTAGAAGTTGCTAAAGATGTTTGTGATGCTGTCACTGAAATTTGGGAAGCATCGCCAACAAACAAAGTTATTTTAAACTTACCAGCTACGGTTGAAGTGTCTACACCAAACGTATATGCAGACCAAGTTGAATGGATGCACCGTAACTTAGAACGTCGTGATGGTGTGATTATTTCAGTTCACTGTCATAACGACCGTGGCTGTGGTATTGCAGCATCTGAACTTGCAATTATGGCTGGTGCAGACCGAGTCGAAGGCTGTGTATTTGGTAATGGCGAACGTACAGGTAACGTTGACGTTGCTGCAATTGCATTAAACATGTACACCCAAGGTGTTGCGCCAGAATTAGATTTCTCGAACATTAACGAAATTATTGCAACTGTTGAAGAATGCACAGGCTTGCCTGTTCACCCTCGCCATCCATATGCGGGTGACTTGGTATTTACAGCGTTCTCTGGCTCACATCAAGATGCAATTAAAAAAGGTTTCGAGTTCCAAAAGAACGAAGAAATTTGGGATATGCCATACTTACCAATCGACCCTAAAGATTTAGGTCGTGATTATGATGCTGTAATTCGTGTGAATTCTCAGTCTGGTAAAGGTGGTATTGCTTACTTGTTAGAATCACAATACAACGTGACATTACCACGCCGAATTCAAATTGAATTCTCACAAGTAGTTCAACAAGTTGCAGATGATGAAGGCGTTGAAGTTTCTGCTGCAAAAATTTGGGATTTATTCCAAAAAACTTACGTTGCTGCAAAAGATACGCACTATTCAACTAAAAACTACAAATTATCAGATGAAAATGGCAATCAAGTTATTGAGCTAGACATTGAAGTAAATGGTCAAGTACAACACTTACGCGGTGAAGGTAATGGTCCAATTTCTGCAATTTTAGATGCATTACAACTTCCAATTGACGTTTTAAGCTATGAAGAACGCAGCATTAGCTCTGGTGCTCATGCAAAAGCATTGGCTTTAATTGAACTTCAAGTGAAAGGTACAGGAAAATCTGCCTTTGGTGCGGGTATTCATGACAACATTGTGACCTCATCAATTGAAGCAATTATTGCATGTACCAACCGTTTAATTGATCAAGGTGTTCTTAGCACAGATCAAGTGATTGCGGCAGCAGTTTAAGCTATAAAACTGTTTTGAAAAGGATACCCCAAGTGGTATCCTTTTCTTTATTGATCCCAAAGATTTAAGGCGAATTATTCCTGTGTCTTTTCCAGCTGACTCAGTGGGTTTAGTTACCCCGCAAAAGTTCCTTTTCGAAGAGCCATTAGAGCTCGAATGTGATCGAATTCTTCCACGTTTTGAACTTATGGTTGAAACTTACGGCGAACTTAATGCCGATAAGTCAAATGCCATTCTCATCTGCCATGCCTTATCGGGGCATCATCATGCTGCGGGTTATCATCATGAAGATGATAAAAAGCCAGGTTGGTGGGATGCTTGTATTGGGCCTGGAAAAGCAATTGATACTTCAAAGTTCTTTGTCGTTGCGCTCAACAACATTGGCGGATGTAGCGGCTCTACAGGGCCAACATCACCAAACCCTGAAAATGAAAATCGTCCTTACGGCCCAGACTTTCCTCTTGTGACAGTACGTGATTGGGTAAAAACTCAAGCACTTCTATCTGACCGTTTAGGTATTGATGTTTGGTATGCTGTAGTTGGCGGTTCTTTAGGTGGTATGCAAGCACTACAGTGGTCGGTTGATTATCCTGATCGCTTACTAAAATGCGTAATTATTGCCAGCGCACCAAAATTATCTGCACAAAATATCGCATTTAACGAAGTAGCACGCCAGTCTATTTTATCTGATCCAGATTTTTATGATGGTCGCTATTTAGAAAATGATAGCTATCCTAAACGTGGTCTAATTTTGGCACGTATGGTTGGTCATATTACCTACTTGTCTGAAGAAGCCATGAAGCAAAAATTTGGTCGTGACTTAAAGTCTGGCAAATTTATGTATGGTTTCGATGTCGAATTCCAAGTTGAAAGTTATTTACGCTATCAAGGCGAACAATTCAGCCGTAACTTTGACGCCAATACTTATTTAATTATGACCAAAGCTTTGGACTATTTTGACCCTGCACGTGAATATGAACTTTCACTTAAAAAAGCAATGGCAAATACCAAATGTAAATTCTTAGTTATTTCATTTACGACAGATTGGCGTTTTACCCCTGCTCGTTCGCAAGAAATTGTAGATGCATTAATTAGCAACTTTAAACCAGTGAGCTATTTAGATATTGATGCAGAACAAGGGCACGATTCTTTCTTATTCCCTATTCCGTTGTATGTAAAATCTTTACGTGCATTCTTAGGTGGTGAAGAACACCTCCAATCAACTAAGGAGGCTGTGTAATGCGTATCGATCATCAACTTGCTGAAAAGTGGATTAAGCCAGATTCTAGCGTTCTAGATTTAGGTTGTGGCGATGGTGAACTGCTTGCTCATATGAGTAAAAAGCACAACATTCGTGCATATGGACTAGAAATTGATCAAGAAAAGATTGCAATTGCAGTCAGTAGAGGGTTAAATATTGTTCAGCAGGACTTAAATTTAGGTTTAAGTCGTTTTGCCAACCAGTCTTTTGACTATGTTGTCATGGCACAAGCTTTGCAAGCTGTAGACGCACCAGACGTATTATTACGAGATATGGTGCGTGTGGGGAAACAAGCCATTATCACATTCCCTAATTTTGCACATTGGAAGACGCGTTCTTTCCTTGCGCTAAAAGGAATGATGCCTGTTTCAGATGCGTTACCCTATATGTGGTACAACACACCTAATATTCATTTATGTACTTTCCGAGACTTTGAAGCACTTTGTGCAGAAAACAATATTCGGATTATTAATAGACTTGCCGTCAATGAACACCAAGAAGACAGCTTGTTAAGCAAGCGTTTTCCTAATTTGTTTGGTGAAGTCGCTATTTATCGAGTGAGCGCTCTATGAAAAAACTATTATTAAGCACGACGCTTCTTGTTGGACTTTATAGCATACAAGCCCATGCAGATTATGTTGCTCCAAAGCCAACAATTTCGAGTCAAGCTGCACAATATTCAATTATGGATATTAACAGCTTGAGTAAAGCCGCAAAATCTGGACAAGCTGGGGCACAATTTTACCTTGCAACTAAATATCAACAAGGTAAAGACGTAAAACAAAGTGATGCTCAAGCATTTGCTTGGTACAAAGCTGCTGCTGACCAAGGTCTATCACCTGCACAATTAAATGTAGGTCGTATGCTTGCAGATGGTATTGGCACACGCAAAGACGAAGCTTTAGCACGTAAATACTTTGAAAAAGCAGCAAGCCATGGTGATAACCGTGCAAGCTTTAATTTAGCAATGATGGAAGAGCAAAAGAAAAATTACGTAGGTGCATACCAGTGGTATGAACTTTCTACACGTGATGGCATGCTCGACAACAAAGTTATTACGCTTTCAGAAGGTAAAAAAACAGCTTTGGCTGCCAACCTAACACAAGATCAAATTCGTGCTGCGCGTGACCGTGCAGACAAATGGATTCAAGCACAATAAGCTTCCATTTCATGTGAAAAAGCACCGTAAGGTGCTTTTTTTATTACAAAAATTAAACTTACAGACTTTTCAAAAATTATTATTAATAGCGGCTTATATATTCAATAAATCTTAATTATTTTACTTTGGATAAAAAATGAAAAAATATTTAATTGCTCTCCTTGCTGTAACCCTTTTAGTAATAACTGGTTGTGGCTCAAAAGCTTCATGGAAAAAGAATGGTGTATCTCGTTATGATATGCAAAACACCTTAGCAAAATGCCGATACGATGTGGGACTTGCAAAAGTAAGTGCTCGCGATAAAAAAGTGATGGAAAAAAATTGTATGATTTCCCAAGGCTATCGCTTTAGAAAATAAAAACACCGCAAGGTGTTTTTTTATTGGCATAAGAAGCACTCAAATTTGTTAAAATAGAAAATATTATTTACATTCCAGAGCGAAATAGAATGTCTTCTCAAGATTGGTTATCTCAAGGAACTCTCGTACTTGCGAGCAATAACAAAGGAAAAATCGCTGAGTTTGAAAAACTATTTGCAGAATTAAACCTGCCTGTAGAAGTTGTTGCACAAGGTAAACTTAATATTGAAGATGCGATTGAAGACGGTTTAAGCTTTGTAGAAAATGCGATTATTAAAGCTCGTCATGCATCTAAAATTTCAGGCAAACCTGCTATTGCAGATGATTCAGGCATTTGCGTACCAGTTTTAGGCGGAGCACCTGGTATTTATTCTGCACGCTACGCAGGTGAGCATGGCGACGATGCTGCAAACAATACGAAACTTCTTTCAGACTTAAAACCATTACGTAAAGATGGTGAAGCAATTGAAGCGATGTTTGTGTGCGTATTGGCACTTGTTCAACATGCAGATGATCCATTACCACAAATTTTCCAAGGTATTTGGAAAGGTGAAGTTTTAGAACAAGCGCGTGGTGAAAATGGCTTTGGTTACGACCCTTTATTTTGGCTACCTGAATTAAATATTTCGAGTGCTGAAATGAGCAAAGAAGATAAAAATAAAATTAGCCATCGTGGTCAGGCAATGAAATTATTCAAGCAAAGTATTGCTCAATAATTTTTAGATGCGTAGATATTTAAAAGCCCTTTTCCAAGGGCTTTTTTATTTATCGATTTATACAAAATGCAAAATAGAACCGTAAATAAATACCAATATACAGCTCACAATTGTGCCTGCCGCAATATATCTTGCAGACTCACCAGTTCCTAAATAATGTGTTTCTAAAGCCACAATATTTGCTGCTGGCGGTAAACAAAAAATTAAAAACATCACGCCAATATATTGATTAATATTTGGAATTGGAATGAATAAATAAGTTAATCCGCATAGTACTAAGCCAACTATAATTTTCATTGCAAAGACATTCATACTACGAAAAATATCATCCCATTGAACTTGTGTACTGCGCAACCACATGCCTAAAACACACATTCCAGTAAAGCTCATTCCAACTTTTGCAAAGCTATATAACACATCTAAAATTTGATGATTCTGTAAATTTTGCACACCAATCATTCGGCAAATAAGTGCAATAAACAAAGCAAAAACAGGTGGAGAAAATACAACTTTTTTAATAATAGATGATAATTCTTGTTGCTCTTTATTTAGTGCAGTTACCGCCCAAATATTGCCAAAAACTGATCCCCCCACATATAAAGCCACCATTGGTGCACTAATTTCAGGACCGAAAATAGCAAGTGCAAATGGAAACCCTAACCAAGCTAAATTGACATAGCTCACGCATAAGGCACGTAATTTATCTTTAAAAATATGCCTAAAAAAATAGAACATAAAAATGGCAACAGTAAAACTAAAAAACATCAGGCTCAAACTTCCAGCCTGATAAAAAACCATATTATAAATAATGACAAATGGAATAAAACATCGTGCGAGTAAACTTGAAAAAAGTGTTTTAAGCTGCGTAGAAAATGAAGCTGAAGCTAGTCCTAGCCCACATATAAAAGCAAAAAGTGGTAGAAGCAAAGCCATCTTACATTCCAAAAACATTCAGGTGATACATGCTAGCACCTTTTAAAATTTGCTTTAAAAGAACACACAATATTATTCAAATAATTAATATTACTTTTCTAATGGAATATTTAAGTTTGTAATATACCCTTTAGGCTCATGTTGCTGTTTTTCCTGCCAAAGCCATTTATCTTTATTCATTCTTAAAAAATTTGAACACCGTGTTCCATAAGTTCGACTTTGTATAAATGTTGAGGATAATAATTTTTCCATTTCTTGGCTTATGCCTGTTTTAGGCAATAATGACGTAGATATTTTACGTTCATCTTCCAGAATATCCCAAACAGCAAATTCTAAATCTTGTTCAGACATATTTTCTTGCTGAAGCATTGGTAAAAACTCTTGCGTGAAGCGCTTCCTTAAATGTCGTGTTTTTTCCCAATGTTCGGTCATTAAACCATTGGAAAGAACATATACACCTTTAGGCAAAACTTGCGGTGCTTCGCCTCTATTACTCATATAAACAGCTTGTTCTGCATGACCAATAAATAAATTAAATCCTGCATAATCACACTGATTTTTCTCAAGTTTTTGAGCAAAACGAATAGGTGTTAAATCCGATTCTAAAAATTGTTGGATGATATGTCCGCGTGATGTTGGATATTTTTTTTGATCTGTTGCATCTCTAAAATTGGTAATTACCGCCCAACGTCCTGATGCGGTCACCCCCATCCATGTACCGCCGGATTGTAAATCTTGCCCTGCAAAAATAGGGCTTTTATGCCAAGAGAATAACTTTTCAGATGGTCGGTTATAAAACTCATCTCTGTTCGAAATTATACATACAGGTGTATTTTCTAGGACATGCCAAGCAAGGGCAACAATGCACATATTTCACACTCAAATTCTTTACACATTGAATGTACAACATTTTTCATATTATTCAGCTAAAATCTAGACAAAACATAATGACAAGGAGCAGCAATGCTGACCTATCCAAATATTGACCCAATTGCGGTAGCGCTCGGGCCTCTACAAGTTCATTGGTATGGACTCATGTATTTAATGGCATTTTTATTTGCTTGGGGACTTGCAACATACCGTGCAAAACAACGTGGTTGGACACCTGATATGGTTTCAGACCTCATTTTTTATGGGGCTTTAGGTGTAGTTGTTGGCGGTCGCTTTGGCTATGTCTTCTTTTATGGTTTCGAGCAATTCTTACAAAATCCACTTTGGTTATTCCAAGTATGGACAGGTGGAATGAGCTTCCACGGCGGCTTTTTAGGTGTAATGGTCGCAATGTTATTCTGGTGTAAAAAATACAGTATGACATGGTTCCAAACTTTAGATTTTATTGCACCATGTGTTCCAACAGGCTTGATGTTTGGTCGTTTTGGTAACTTCATTGGTGGCGAATTATATGGTCGTCCTGTGACAGACCCTAACTTTGCTTTAGGTATGATTTTCCCAACAGATCCATTACAGCTTGTTCGACATCCATCACAACTATATCAAGCAATGTGTGAAGGTCTGATTCTGTTTATTGTTTTATGGTGGTTTAGTAGTAAACCGCGTCCACGCTTTGCTGTGTCAGCTCTATTCTTAATTGGCTATGGTATTGCACGTTTTGTGGTTGAATTCTTCCGTGAACCAGACAATGGTCAGCTATTTATTGGTTGGATGAGCAAAGGACAATTCCTAACTGTACCTATGATTCTTATTGGTTTATGGATGCTTTGGTATGCTTACCAAAAGAAAATATACGACTGGGGTCCATTAAAAAATTCATAAAATATGCGAGGCAAATGCCTCGCTTTTTTTTACCTTATTTATGCTAAAGTGCTTTTTATTCATTTATTAACGTCAATATTTATATGCTTGAATTTTGGTTTAACCCTCAAATATCTGTACTAAAAAAACTATTTTTATTTATTAGCATTGCAATAGTAACGGGTGTTTTATATTGGATGGCACCGCTTTCTTTAGATGCAGTACTCATGTTTTTAGGTACTGGGGTAATTTACCTCATTTGTCGTTATTGCAAAATACACTTTGCTGCGAAAAAACCAACAGGCATGCTTTATCGTATTCTTACATGGATTCCTATTGCACTGGTTCTTGCCCTTATTTTTAAGAATATGCAAAACGGAGAATTACTATTATCAGGTGCTCAAGGTCTTGGTTTTATGGCTTTATCAATTTGCTTATTTTCACCTTTGTCACTTCTGAATCAAACATCTACAGAAAATAAAGAATCATCATAATGCTCGATTTTTGGTACTCAGAACAATGCACTCGTGAAATCAAACTTGTCTCGTGTATTGTGACATGTGTAATGATTTACTACTTTTCAACCATTGCACCTCTTGAGGCTTTATATGTTTGTTTTGCGCTTGCTATAGGCGTACTTTTTCACGTGCTACGTCTTTTGGATATAAAATTAAATCAGCAAAATAAATATGCCGAAGGCTTTAAAGTTATTTTTTTTACTATTCGAATTCTTGCAGTGATATTTTTAGTGCAAGCGCTGCCTGAAACCAATAAATTAAGCCTAACAGCACAAAGCCTAGGTTTTATCTGCCTAGGCTTCTTTCTTGTGACAATTTATGAAAATAGAGCTAAACGCTTTAATTCATAATGAAGAGATTAATTGGGTAAACGATAATATTCGTAAGTCACTTTTTTATCTTTATAAACATCATAAGTACGTTGTTTAAAATCGGATACCCAATCTGAACCCGAATAACCCGCAATATGACCGTATGAATGTTTAGATGTTGCTTTAATAATATAAATATCGCCTTTTTGAGGACGATCAAACTGCGGCATAATTTTAGTGAAACCTAACTTTTGAAGCGTATTTCCCCAGTCAGATGCTGCAACAGGATGTTGTTGAATTTTTGCACCAGAACTTTGCAAAGCAACTCGAATACTTCTTGCACACTTTTGCGTACTTGTTGTTCGAGTGATTTTTGCTAAAAGCTGACTAAATTTACTCACATCAATTTGAGTGAAATTACGTGGTTTCTCTGCTGCTTTTTGCGCAGCCTTAGACTTCTGTAAATAGGCTTCATAGTCGGCATTTCTATTTGCATATGCACTATCTACACCTAAGTTGTATTGTACTGCAGGAGCATTCCCTTCCTGTTGACTAATATAACCTACATCCCCAGCCATAATACTATCTAAACCCTAAATTCCAATAAATATACAATTAAATCAATGAAATAAAACTATATTTCAAAATCTTCGAGCCACAATACTAACCCGATTTACTCATTCTTTTAAGCAAATAAATGTAACTTTATATCATTTGATGAAATATAAAGGTGACTGAAATAATAATCCATATAAATTTCATGGGATTGTAAGCATCATCACTAAATATATTAATTAAACTTCAGCCAAATAAGGTTGTAACAATTTATTTAATAGAATTTAGGTTAAATCTAATTTTTCAATCATCTTTATAAAAATATCCTTGTTTACAAAATTATTGAGAATGATTATTATTTATTTAGACAAAATTCTCAATGTTGGAGTATTCTCATGGCTCATATTCAAAAATTTGTAAATCGTAATCAACGAACTTTAAAGAAAACGGTAAGTTACTATTTCATGCACATTTCAATTGCTATGTTAGTGGCTTACTTTGTAACTGGTAATATTTGGATGGCACTTACACTTAGTTTATTGGAACCAACCATTCAAGCTGTTGCATTCTTTTTCCACGAAAAAGTTTGGGATAAAAAACCACCTAAAGAAGCAGCTGTCTGATTTAAATTATTACGAATACTCCAACAAAAAAAAGATCACAATTAAGTGATCTTTTTTTATTTTCGAACACGATACATTCCAAATTCGCTTTTCATATAAATTTATTTTATAATTAAAGCATAATTAAATAACTTGAAATTTTTTATGAATCTTGCCGCATTTGAAGCCTTTGTTAAGGTTATGGAAACTGGCTCTATCTCCCTAGCTGCCGACCATTTATTTATTACTCAGCCAGCAGTAACAAAACGTATTCATAGTTTAGAAGATTACTTTGGCGTGAAATTATTTGAATCTGCCGGTCGTGGTGTTCAAGCAACACATGCTGCACATTCACTTTTGCCCAAAGTAAAAGGTTGGCTCAATGAGTTGGGTGATATTCACCATACACTGAGCCATGAGCAAGATCAGGTTCAAGGTAAACTCAAAATAGGTACAAGCCATCACTTAGGTTTGCATCATCTGCCTCATCATTTAAAAGAGTATGTTCAGCAATTTCCAAATGTAAAACTAGATGTGCATTTTGTAGATTCTGAACAAGCGCATGAGCAAGTTTTAGCAGGTGATTTAGAGTTAGCCTTTTTAACACTCCCTCCTGAAGGTGATGATCGTCTTTCTTACGTCACTATCTGGAATGATCCTTTAGTTTTTGTTGCTGCACCTTTTCATCCATTAGCAGATAAGCAAAATTTGCAATTGGAAGATTTAATTCAATATCCAAGTTTATTACCTGCGGCACAAACTTATACAAGCCAAATCACTTTGGCCGAGTTTGAAAAGCAAGGTTTAAAACCTAAAATTACGATGAGCAATAATCCACTTGAATCTATTCGCATGTTGGTTTCAATTGGTTTAGGCTGGTCTGTTTTACCTAAAACACTAGTAAGTGATGATTTAAAACAACTTGATATTAAGCTTGAAATGAATCGTCAACTTGGTATGGTTTGGCATCCTGGACGTACGCAATCTAAAGCTGTAAAAGAATTAATTAAAATGATGAAATAAAAAAAGCCACCTTTACGGTGGCTTTTTTAAATCTATTTTTAACTTGAATCATTCAATAGTTAGATACTTAAATAAATCAAAATAACAAAAAGAATGAGTAAGCTCCATGCCGCAATTGGGCTTGTTCCGCCCTTTTCCACCAACACTTCATTAAAATTAGACGGATGATTTTCTGTAATTGTTTTAATGCGCTTTTCCACAAAATGTTTATAAAGCGTATTGGCACCTAAGCCCATAGTCACCGACAAAGCAATGGAAATAGCGCGATCGATAGATTCTGGCAATTCAAAAATGCTCGTCACCATACCTGATGCAAAAACAAAGGCGATGTATATCGCTCCATACGTATACATTTTTCGATAGAACAACCAAATGGGACCTAAAATAAATGCGGCAATATGAAACCCTGCCATCTGTTTTTTAGGCGTAATTCGTTCAAATTTTTCTTTGTAATATTTCTCGTATTTTTCACCAATAAATTTTGCTTTTTTATCATCATCACTTAAAAAATGATTAAGAGATGATTCAAAAGGTGATGGGATATTCTTCTCATCAAATGACATGTTTTTTCCTTTTTATTTGAGTCAAATATAAAAGTTTTGTACGGTTTACTTTGATTTAATGAGTGAATCTTCATGTAGAGATTCATTTAATTGATCAACAACGAGCGCCCATGAACCATCCGATTTAATTTTTTCAGCTAAAAACTGACGCTGACTTTCAGTCCAATAATCGGCTTCTGTAATTTTTGTTTGAGCATTCAATTGATGCGTCACAATAAATAATGCAATTGCATCTTCACTTGAGTCTAAGCCTAATTGTTCAAACAAATTCGTCATTCTTGGTTGTACTGTCATGGTCTTATCCTGCAATTATTTGAATTATTAAACTAAACATAACATTTCCATTTCAAAATTAAATCATCTTTTTGTACCAATTTTTTAGGCATAAAAAAGCAGCACATTTATGCTGCTTATATATTTGAAACTTATTTTAAATTGACCAGTCCTGAATATTCCAACCTTGCTCAGTCGCTAAAACTTCTAAGCGGTCATCAGGATTTACAGCAATTGAATGGTCTGCATATTCAAGTAAAAAACGATCATTAATAGAGTCTGAATATGCCCAAGATTCTGTAACTTCACGCCCCTCTAGCCATTGGTCTAAACGAGCTAATTTTCCTTTTTGGTAACACGGAATATTAATGACTTTTCCTGTGTATTTTCCATCAACCACTTCAGCATTGGTCGCAATAATTTCGGTAATACCAAATTCTCTGAAAATAGGTGCAGTAATGAAATCTGAAGTTGCAGTAATACCAACAAGTTCATGTCCTGCATCTTTATGGCGTTGAATTGCCTTAAAGCCTTCAGGACGCATTTGTGGTCGAATCACTTTTTGCATAAACAATTGATGCAATTCAGTTAAGTATTCATTGTCGTGCTGAGTTAAAAACTCAAATACAAATTCATTATATGCAATTGGGTCTAACTGTCCTGCTTTATAATCTTCATAGAACTTATTATTCATTTCACGATGACGAATAGGGTCTACTAAGCCCTCATTGACAAGAAATTCACCCCAAGAATGGTCTGAATCTGTATTAAGTAAGGTGTGATCTAGATCAAATAGCGCCAATTTCATGAAAATACTCGTAAAAACTGAAATTTAAGAAAAAATTTGTAAATCTATCTCCGCTAGTCGATAGAAATTCGTTAAGATCATAGCAATTTTAACATTTTTAAACTTTGCTTTTTTTGAGTTGGATGAAAGAAATAAAAATCCCCAAAGGCAAAGGCATAAATTAAACATTATTTAGGTAGCCAAATGATCGACTCAGAAGGTTTCCGACCCAATGTCGGGATCATTTTGGCAAATGAGTTTGGACAAGTTTTATGGGCAAAACGCATTGGACACAATGCTTGGCAATTTCCACAAGGAGGAATCCAACTTGGAGAATCTCCGGAACAGGCACTTTATCGTGAGCTGAGAGAAGAAGTTGGCTTACTGCCCGAACACGTCGAAATTTTAGCGCAAACTTCAGATTGGTTGCGTTATCGTTTGCCAAATCGATTTATTCGTACAGACTCAGACCCTGTATGTATTGGTCAAAAACAAAAGTGGTTTTTACTGAAACTCACCGCTTCGGCAAAGTATATTCAGTTAAATTTATCGGATCCACCCGAGTTTGATCAGTGGCAATGGGTAAGTTATTGGTATCCATTGGGTCAAGTTGTTAATTTTAAACGCGATGTTTATCGCAAGGCAATGGTGGAATTGTGCGAGCAACTTCCGCATAAAAAACCTTAAAAAGTCACATATTTATGCAGATTTTTTAGCCGAGTATTGTTATAAATAGACTGAAACTAGAATTCTAAATGGAGCGGGCTCAATGTCGAATATGCAACTGGATACCCTAAGACGTATTGTCCAAGAGATCAATGCGTCAACCAGCTTGCATGAATCTTTAGACATTATGGTCAATCAGGTGGCAGAAGCCATGCATGTTGACGTCTGCTCCATTTATTTGCTCGACGAACGTAATCAACGTTACTTGCTTATGGCTTCAAAGGGTTTAAATCCTGAATCTGTGGGTCATGTGTCGTTGCATACAGGTGAAGGTCTTGTTGGTTTGGTTGGGCAGCGTGAGGAAATTGTCAATTTAGACAATGCGCCTAAACATGAACGCTTCCTTTTCGTACCTGAAACAGGCGAAGAAATTTACAACTCATTCCTTGGCGTACCGGTCATGTACCGTCGAAAAGTAATGGGGGTTTTAGTTGTTCAGAATAAAGAATCTCACGATTTTAGCGAAGCTGCCGAATCCTTCCTTGTAACTTTGTGCGCACAACTTTCAGGGGTTATTGCACATACACATGCGGTCGGTACGATTGACGTTTTCCGCAAACCAAGCAATTTACCTGCATATAAGACATTTCAAGGCGTTTCAGGTTCTGGCGGTATTGCTCTTGGTCGCGCTGTTGTTTTATATCCTCCAGCAGATTTAGCAGCAGTTCCTGACCGTGAAGCAGAAGATATTAGTGAAGAACTTGAATTGCTCGATCAGGCTTTAGAGTCTGTTCGTAACGAAATTCAATCTCTTGATGACAAAATGCAAGATGCCTTGATGGCAGAAGAACGTGCTTTATTTAGCGTATTCTTGCGCATGCTCGATGAAAACGCATTACCTGCTGAAATTAAAGAAATCATTCGAGATGGTAATTGGGCACAAGGCGCTGTACGTATTGTTATTGAAAACCATATTGCGCTCTTTGCACAAATGGAAGATGACTACTTACGTGAACGTGTTTCAGACCTTAAAGATTTAGGTCGACGTATTCTTGCCTATTTACAAGAAGCAGATTCAAGCCATCGTGAATTAACCGATGAAAGTATTTTAATTGGCGAAGAAATTTCTACCGCTGCATTGGTTGAACTTCCTGTAGATAAAATTGCTGCCATTGTGACCACTGAAGGCGCAATGAATTCACATATGGTTATTGTCGCGCGTGCGCTTGGTATTCCAACTGTTGTTGGTGTTACTGAATTACCAATTAATGCACTCGATGATGTTGAAATGATTGTTGATGCACATCAAGGACGTGTATTTACCAATCCACCAAGACGTTTAAGAACTCGCTATAAAGAAATTCAAAAAGAAGAAGAATTAATCGCCAAAGATTTAAAACAATACGAAACCAAAGATGCGATTACTCCAGATGGAGTTGCAGTTAAATTATTTGTAAATACAGGCTTAATGATTGATGTTGTACGTGGCGTACAGCGTGGTGCGAAAGGCGTTGGTTTATATCGCTCTGAAATTCCATTCATGCTCCGTGACCGCTTCCCAGGTGAAGAAGAACAACGTGCAATCTATCGTCAACAATTAAGTCACTTTGCCAACAAACCTGTTGTTATGCGTACCCTAGATATTGGTGCAGATAAAGACTTACCTTACTTTTCTATTGAAGAAGAAAACTCAGCTTTAGGATGGCGCGGAATTCGCTTCACGCTCGATCATCCTGAAATTTTCTCTTCACAAATTCGTGCCATGCTTAAAGCAAGTATTGGGCTAAATAACTTACATATTTTACTTCCAATGATTACAAGCGTAAGTGAAGTAGAAGAAGCTTTATATTTATTAGACCGAGACTGGCTTGCAGTTCAAGAAGAAGAGCAAGTAAAAATTAATAAGCCAAAAATTGGCATTATGGTTGAAGTGCCAAGCGTACTTTTACAAATTGAAGAATTTGCAGAACTTGTAGATTTCTTCTCTGTAGGCTCAAATGACTTAACACAATATTTACTTGCAGTTGACCGAAATAACCCACGTGTAGCCAATGTATATTCGAACTACCACCCTGCCGTTTTGCGTGCATTAACTCGCTTAGTTAAAGAATGTCATACCTACGAAAAACCAATTAGCTTATGTGGCGAAATGGCGGGGGATCCTTTATCTGCAACCTTACTTATGGCAATGGGCTTTAATACGCTTTCTATGAGTTCGAGTAATATTTTGCGTGTACGTAAAGCAATTTGCCATATTCCAATGACAGATGCGCAAGAATTATTAGCGCGTGCTTTGAAAATGGATAATCCGTTAATTGTGAAAAGTATGATGGAATATTATTTTAAAACGCATGGTTTAGAAGATATGGTAAAACCATCTACACGAATTGTGAGTGCTTAATTTTTTAAATTATTGAAAAGTTAAAGAAACAAAAAGGGAGATAATCATTTGAGTATCTCCCTTTTTTGTGTTTTGAATAACCACGTTTGGCATCTTTTTTCCGATCTACAAAAGTTTGACTCTTGTTAAAATCATTCATGTGTTTTGCCACAAAGTTATGAACTACAACTTCTGGCATTTGTTTTTTCTTTGCCATTTGAACACCTTTTTAATTGAAACATCATCAGGATGTTGTGCATATAATGCGCTCTAATTTAAAAAATTCAAGTCCAATTCAACACTTGGTAAATTAAAATGTTTATGGCTGTTTAAGTTAATTCTCGTGTTAATCACTATTTTTAAATCACTATGGTGTTTATACACATGAAAATCACCCTAACTATAAATAAAATATTAGAAATTATATTTAATTACAGTTATTTATTTTTATCGAACTTTCCACTCAAGCACACCAGTTTATCCAATTTGTAAAAAAGGTAGTTTCACTTTAAATTATAGTAAATTCAATATTTATGAGTACTTTAGATCGTGTATGATAAAAATTGAACAAATATAATTGAGAATCATTTTATTTAAAATTTTAATCTAAATAAAATATTCTCGTGCCATAATTGGCTTTACAAAACATATAAACTTCATCTATTTAAAGCATGATATTTATATTAAAAGTCTTAACTGTTTCCACAGACTATTTAAGAATTAACGGAGAAGCGCAATGAGCCAAGATCCAAAAAAATGTCCTGTATCCCACCTTACAACAGCTTTTGGTGCGCCAGTAGTAGATAACCAAGACAGTTTAACGGCAGGTGCTCGCGGACCGCTTTTAGCACAAGACTTATGGTTAAATGAAAAACTCGCTAACTTTGTACGCGAAGTTGTGCCTGAGCGTCGTATGCACGCAAAAGGTTCAGGTGCTTTCGGTACTTTTACCGTAACTAAAGATATTACAAAATATACGCGTGCAAAAATTTTCAGTGAAGTTGGTAAAAAAACTGAAATGTTCGCACGTTTTACAACCGTTGCGGGTGAACGTGGTGCAGCTGATGCTGAACGCGATATCCGTGGTTTTGCTTTAAAATTCTATACAGAAGAAGGCAACTGGGACATGGTGGGTAATAACACACCTGTGTTCTTCCTACGTGATCCACGTAAATTCCCAGATTTAAACAAAGCAGTTAAACGCGATCCAAAAACAAACTTACGTAGTGCTACATACAACTGGGATTTCTGGACACTTCTTCCTGAAGCGTTCCACCAAGTAACAATTGTTATGTCGGATCGTGGTATTCCTGCAAGCTACCGTCATATGCACGGTTTTGGTAGCCACACATACAGCTTCATTAATGCAAATAATGAACGTTTCTGGGTTAAATTCCACTTCAGAACTCAGCAAGGTATTAAAAACCTAACAAATGCTGAAGCTGAAGCGATCATTGGTAAAGATCGTGAAAGTCATCAAAAAGATTTATTCGATGCAATCGAAAAAGGCGACTTCCCGAAATGGACAATGTACGTTCAAATTATGCCTGAGCTTGATGCAGAGAAAGTTCCATATCACCCATTTGACTTAACTAAGGTTTGGCCACATGCTGACTATCCTCTTATTGAAGTTGGTGAGTTTGAATTAAACAAAAACTCTGAAAACTTCTATTTAGATGTTGAACAATCTGCATTTGCGCCAAGCAACCTTGTTCCAGGTATTGGTGTTTCACCTGACCGTATGTTGCAAGCTCGTTTATTTAACTATGCCGATGCACAGCGCTATCGTTTAGGCGTGAACTATCAACAAATTCCTGTAAACGCAGCACGTTGCCCTGTTCACTCAAACCATCGTGATGGTCAAGGTCGTGTAGATGCTAATTATGGCGGTTTACCACACTACGAACCAAACAGCTTTGGTCAGTGGCAACAACAACCTGAATATAAAGAGCCACCGCTTAAAATTTCAGGTGATGCAGATCATTGGGATTATCGTCAAGATGATAACGATTATTTCAGCCAGCCACGTGCATTGTTCAACTTAATGACAGATGAACAAAAGCAAACTTTGTTTAGTAACACAGCAGATGGTATGGGTGATGCTTTAGACTTCATCAAATACCGTCATATTCGCAACTGTTATGCATGTGACCCTGCATACGGCGAAGGTGTTGCAAAAGCACTAGGTATGACTGTTGCAGATGCTCAAGCAGCTCGTGATTCTGATCCTGGTCGTAACAACCCTGGTTTCCTTTAATTTCTAAATATTAGAAATTGAAAATAAAAAAACCACCTTTCGAGGTGGTTTTTTACAGTTACTATTTTGGTTAGACAATAATTTTCTTGCCTTCACGAATACAATAAAAAGGATTCACCAATTTAGATGAGTTCCGCATTGCCTTATGCAAATCTTCTTCTGGCTGATCTCGGCTTTCATCCGTTAGTTGGAACGTACGGTAATGAATTGCAAGAGAGCATTTCGCATGTAAGTCCTTATGCGCTTGAAAAGCATCTTCAGGGTTCATGTGCATATAACGTAAAATATGACGTGGCTCATAAGCCCCAATAGGTAAAAGTGCAATTCTTGGCGCACCTAATTTTTGCTTAATGTCTTTAAAATGTGAGGCATAACCTGTATCACCAGCAAAATAACAATGATCTTTACCATTAGAAATAGAAAAGCCACCCCACAATGCACAATCTTGATCTCTAAAACCACGCCCTGAACCATGTTGAGCTGGTGTATACGTAATTTTTAAACCATGAAATTCTATAGATTCCCACCAATCTAACTCAGTTACATGGAACTCATCAGGCAAGTAAAAAGAGTTTCCAAGCCCTGTATAAATCATCATGCCAAATTTATTGTGCAACCATTGTAAAGTTGCAATATCCATATGGTCATAATGATTATGGCTTAATAAAACACCATCAATATGCGGCAAATCTTCTAAGCGAATGCCCGCAGGACAAACACGACGAGGTCCCATTCCCTGCTTCGGACTTGCATAATCTGCCCAAACAGGATCTGTTAAAAAGTTATAAGGACCAATTTTTATAAGTGCTGTTGCATGTCCTATAAACCAAACATTCCAATCATCTAAACTGGCATGAGGTCTTTGTTCTGGAGCAACTTGCACAGAACCATTTCTATCTTCATATTCTTTTTGAATATCAACATCCCACGTATAAGATTTACGTGTAAGAAGCCATTTGTACAAATCCGATTTTGATGTTTTTTCTACTAAACTAACCGTATTAAAAAACTGCTTACCATTGAAATGTTCTGACTGTAAGTATTCAAATTTAGGTTGCACCCACAAGTGAGAAAGACAACTTTGAGTCGCCAACTGAGTATGATGATGTTCTGTTACGCTTGAGTCATGAGAAGATTTATACAAGGTTTAAGCGCCTCCACTTATTTTTTACAAGTCATGTTATTTCTTTGTTAGAGGTGTTTCTTTTATAGACAACATCATACCTATAACCTACAGACAAGTTCCTGTAGGTTTTTGTTTCTTTTTTAGTGATTTAGATAAACAAAAGCATATTAAATAGTCGTGCTTTAGACATAAAAATTAGCCCGAAAAATACTGTACTTTCCACTCTTTCCAGAAGTATAAAACAATACCAAACATCACAATGGCAACCCCTACAAATGTATAAGTACTAATGTGCTCATGATTTAAAGTTGCCCCTAAAACTAAGGCAATAATAGGTGTCATTACGTTACTTAAAGATACAGTTGATGCCGCTAAGCGTTTGATTAGCCAAAAATAACAGAGCATTGCCACAATAGATGACAAAATCATTGTGAATAAAAAACCAAACATTGCTTGTGAACTTGGTAATGCAGTTGGAAAGCTTTGCCAAATAAATGGAATTAAGAACAATGAACCTACAGCCGAAACCAATAAAGATCCTGTTGCTTGTGACATAGGTTTAAGTGGTGCATTAATTTGCTTCACCCAAAAAATTGAGCTGATATAAGACACCATGCTAATGAGCATAAGCACTACGCCAATTGGGTTCACTTTTGAATCTGCTGAATCTGCAAAGACAAAAACTAAACCTGAAACAGCAACGACCATTCCAAACCATTGCAAAGCAACAAGCTTATGCGTTTTTAAAATGACATGACCAATTAAGCCTGCAATTAAGGGCGAAAAACCAAAAAGTAATGCCATTAATCCAGATGTTAAATAATTTGCAGCTAAGTAAATAAAAAGCTGAGCACCAATTAAATTTAAACTTCCTGCCACATAACTTTTTAAAGAGATTTTATCGAAAGGTAAAGGATTGCGTATTACTGCAAGAATAGCCAATGCAATAATACAAGCACCAAAATAGCGAATAATAAGCACCCACATTGGATGGTATTCGGCAATACTCCAAACAATTGCAAGCGGTGTTGTTGCCCAAATTAGAACAAGCAAAGCATAAATACTTGCTGTAACAACTAAGGATGATGAGTTTGAATTCATAAATAGCTCAATTAAATTTTACATGAAAGAATTGAACCAACTTATTGTTCAAATCCATGATCAAACAGGCATAAAAAAGCAGACCGAAGTTACCCAAGGTCTGCTTTCGTATAAACAAATATTACTTCACTAGCTTACGAAGATCTTGGCTAATATCTAAATATTTATCCGCTTCAAATGCAGCTTGCTTGCTAATCAACTTTTTCAAGTGACGCATTTCTTTTGCAGCATTTACAGTGATACCACCTACAATTACACCATCAGTCACACCAAATAAAACAAATGATGATTCTTGACGTAATTCTGGATTAATCTCACCGCGAACAAGCCATTCAGCAGCAGCCATATCACCAACAAATTGATAGTTGATGTTAAGTTGATCTGTCCAGAACCATGCAGGATTCTCTACAGGATGCTCAACATTCATTACATGGCGTGCAAAAACACCTGCTTGAATATTTGCATTTTCCCAAGTTTCAACACGACGGAATTCACCATCTGCGCGAAGTTGAGTTGCAACATCGCCTGCCGCATAAATATCAGCATTTGAAGTTTGGCAGTTTTCATTGATTTTAATTGCAAAATCAACATCTAGACCAGCTTCAACTGCAAGCTGTGCATTTGGCACAATACCAATACCGTAAACTACAGCATCAGCACGAAGTTCTTCACCGCCCTCAAGCGTAATAACAACTTCTTCACCATCCAATTTGCAATCTGCGATTTTCGTTTCTAAACGAACATCAACACCTGCTAAACGCTGTTGAGCCAATAAGAATTCGCTTAACACACGTGGAGATGAACGACCCATTACCATAGGACCTTGTTCAATTACTGTCACATTACATTCTTTGTAACGCGCAGATGAAGCAAGCTCTAAACCAATTACGCCACCACCAATTAATACAATGCGACGACCAGCTTGAAGCACAGGTACTAAAGCTTGAGAATCTTCTAAATTACGAAGCGTATAAACGTGTTTACCCAAAGCATCGAAGTTTGGTAAACGACGTGCTGCACCGCCTGTTGCAAGCAACAATTTATCGAATGCAACGCTATCGCCATTTTGAAGATCAATTGTTTTTGCTTCGCTGTTGATTTTCACAACACCGTTACCACGAATAACTTCTACGCCTAAATCTGCTAATTTCTGTTCAGACAAAATTTCAATTTTTGTCTCAGCAGGATTTAAAATTACATCTTTAGACAAAGGCGGACGTTCATAAGGAAGATGAGTTTCATCACCAACCAAAATGATTTTGCCTTCGTATTTGTTAGCTCGAAGTTCTAAAATTGCACTTGCACCTGCTTGACCAGCACCTACAATTACAACAGTTTCGATGTTG
Source organism: Acinetobacter faecalis (assembly GCF_034187745.1). Taxonomy (NCBI): domain Bacteria; kingdom Pseudomonadati; phylum Pseudomonadota; class Gammaproteobacteria; order Moraxellales; family Moraxellaceae; genus Acinetobacter; species Acinetobacter faecalis. The sequence continues at coordinate 169,523 of NZ_JAXHPF010000005.1, forward strand.
CTCATGCTTTCAACCTTAAATTATTTCAATTCTGCAGATACGATACCGAAGCCCGCAATCCACTCACTAATATCTTCGTAACAATGAGTCGTCATTTCGTACTCACCCACTTCGTGTAATGCAGCAAATGCAGCCATCCAAGAACGAACTTCTTGACCACCACGACCACCATCACGACGAATTTCAGCTTCTGTCATTGCTTCCATTGTTGCGAAATCTGCATTCTTGAAAGTTTCAAGAAGATTACGATCCCATTCCGGATTAAGCGGCACTGCAACTGAAGTATCACCTGCTGCAAGCTTTTGCCCTACAGCAATAATTTTACCTTGACGCGCATTACGTGCTTCTTCTGTTGGATTACGACCAGCAATTAGGAATTCTTCCACTTCAGGAGGAACTGAACCCATTTGCGGTGTAGGTGGATCATGAGAAAGACCACCTGTACCTAATACAAGTACACGTTCGTTTTCAAGATTTAATGATTTAATAAACTGACCAACAGCACGACCTAAAGCAACTGTACGCTTTGTTGTAGGCATTGGTGCAGCAGCGCCATTAATGAAAACAGGAATCGTTGGGTAACGATCTAATCGACCATTACATAAGAAATGTAGTGGCTGAGTTACACCATGGTCGGCTTGCATACGGTATGAATACGAAACATCCACACCTTCATCAAGTACACGACGCACTAAATTTAATGCTGTGTCTTCTGGTACATTGATGTGATCGTTATCTTTACCATAGTCCCAATCGCCTGCAGCTTTCGCACGGATACCCACACAAAAGCTTGGCATTAGGTCATAGAAGAAACCATTAAAATGGTCTGGACCAAAAGTAATGATCAGTGTTGGATCGTATGCTTCTACTTCTTTTGCAAGCTTTGTAAATGCTTCACGTACAGCTACCTCTTTATGCTTTTCTTGAGGAGCAGCAAATTCCATAAGAGGGCTATGTGATGCACAAATAAGTTTAACGGCCATGAGAGACTCCTAAACGGAAGGCAGCCAAAAGGCTGCCGAATAAATCCTGTTTGCTTTGAGCAAGATTACTCGTCAAAGAAACCAGCACGTGGTTGACGTAAACCACGAATACCTAGACCGCATTCCGCGTTAATAACAACGCCAGTCAAAGCACGGTTGTTTTGACGAGAAGCCAAAAGCACGTAAGAACCTGTCATATCTTCAGGTTCAGGTAAAAAGCCAAGTGGCATACCGCGACCAATTTTTTCAGGATCACGCGCATCAAGTAAACCAAGTTTCTCTTGACCTAATGATGCAGCACCCTTGATATTCACATTCATACCTGAAGGAGCAACAGCGTTCACTCGTACTTTAGGCGCAAGCTCATACGCTAATTCTTTCATCACACCCAACGCAGCATGCTTAGATGCTGTATATACAGGGCCTCCGCCTGCTGTATAAAGCGCTGAATTAGACAAAGTAAATATGATAGAACCTTCAGAAGCGATCAATGCATCTAATGCAGCCTTAGCACCAAGAATAAGAGACTTGGTGTTAATACCCATAATTTCATTAAATGCTTTATCGAGCATTTCGCCTGAGGTATTCACGATATCTGCGTAATGATCCCAGATACCTGCGTTACCAACGAAACAATCGAGCTTACCGAAGTGTTCTACAGTCGCATTTACAGCGCGGACGTTGTCCTCATAGTTGGTTACATCACCAGCGATTGCAAGCACGCGGTCACCAAAATGTGCTTTCAATGCATCAACTTTATCTTGTGAACGCTGAAGAACAGCAACTTGTGCACCTTCTTCTAAAAAACGTTCAACAAGTGCCCAGCCTAAGCCTGAACCACCACCTGTGATTAGTGCAACTTCGCCTTGTAGCCAACCCATGATTACTCTCCTGCCATCTCTACAAACAATTGACCATCTTCAACAATTACTGGGAATGTTTTGATTGGATCAGTTGCAGGTAAACAAAGTGCTTCACCTGTTTTTAAACAAAAACGTGCAGCGTGAAGTGGACATTCCACAGTACCATCGTCTTCTAAATAACCTTCAGACATAGATGCATTACCGTGTGAACAACGGTCGTTCATTGCAAAGAACTCACCACCGTTATTAAATACTGCAAGCGCTTCGATACCGTTTACGCCACAATCCACTTTTAATGCTTCGCCTTCGTCTAATTCATCAACTTGGCATACAAAAATCTTATTCATTAGAAGAACACACTCAGGTTATGTGAGCTGTAAGTAACTTGGTCAAGCATGATCTTACGGTTAAAGATTTGGAAGCCTAAGCCACCTTCAACCTTGCGAATCTTGTCATGACGTTTACCACAGTAAATCACGACGTCTTTCTCTTTTTGTGTACGGTATAGGAGATAAGTTACGTACACATCGTATTCGCCTTCTACTTCAGTTGCTTCTACGATCACGTTGCTCACCATGTGAGTTGTACGTGATGGAGGCTCTTCAGCCCAAGCCATACCTGTTTCAAGACGTGCAACACGACGTTCTAAAAGATCTTTCGAATCGTTGAACACCCAAGTTGTAGGTGGTTCAACCGAACGACGACGGTCACGGGTTTGTGCGTTTGGTGTCGTACGTAGCGTGTAAGAAATATCTTCAGCTAACGTATCTAACCAGTCGCGGAATTTCCAATCATCAAGAAGCTTGGCTTCTTGATAAAGGAACTGACTAATTTGGTGATGAAGTTCTAAACTGATTTGACTCATTTCATAAGCTCCTTCTCATATTCGTCAGCCGCAGCTTCAACGTCTTCCCATTTTTCATGAATTAATAAGTCTGCCCAACGGCGGTACATACCACGTGCTGCAGTTTCAGAGAAAATGTAGTTGGTAATACCAGGAATACCATCTTCACGAATTTTCTCGTTACCCATACCCATTTCCATAATGAGTTTGTTCTTACGTGCTTTATAACCACGTAAAACTTTTTGGATTTCGATCCAGTTTTCAGAGTCATCTTGCTCTAAGAAACCAGCAGGACCGAATGCACGAGTTGCAGAACGTTCAAATGCTTCTTTCACTTCTTGAGATGCTTCAGCATCAGCAATACAGAATGCCCACACTTCAGTTTTGTTTGGACCACGTGGGTGCCATACGCGAAGTGTTGCAGTACCGTTTAACCAAGAAAGTGTTGGGAACATGGTGTTGTGACCTGCTAAACGCAATGCACGAGTTTCACCTAAACGCTCTTTAACTTCTTCGTATGTTTCACGGAAGTAGTTTGCAACTTCACCATCAACCCAAACGTTAGCATCTGGTTTTTCAGTGAAGAAGAAGCCTGAACCGTGACCGCGTGAACCGTATTGGATTGCGTCTTTCGCAGTTTCCCATACAGGACGAGCAGTTTGCGCAGCACCTAATTTCTTAGAAGATTCATCATCAGGTTTAGCACCTAATACTTGAATTGCAGACGCATGCGAGAACAAAGCATGATATTGGTCAGATGCGAACTGTTCAGCTGCAAATTTCCAGTTACATTCGATTTCCCACTTATGAACACCACCGATGATCTCAGTACCACCTGGACGACGATCTACAACGCCATCTAAGTACCAAGCGATATCACCCATGTATTCTTCTAGATCTGGAGTAGTTTCATCCCAGCATCCGAAAATTAAACCTTTGTAAGATTTAACACGGTTAACTTCAACTAAGCCCCATTTCTCTTTGCATGCACCTTGAGGGTAAGCACGGTCTTCAAGCGGGATATCTTTTAATGAACCATCAACACCATATGACCAACCATGGTATGGGCAAGTGAACGCACGTGTGTTACCACAGTCTGCGAAACTTACACGCATAGAACGGTGACGGCATTGGTTTAAAAATGCTTTGATTGAGCCATCTTTTTGACGTGCCACGATGATTGGATCTTCACCCATATAGGTATTGAAGAAATCACCAGCCTTAGGAATTTGGCTCTCATGGCAAAGGAATAACCAAGTACGACCAAATACACGTTCAAGCTCTAGCTCGTAAATGTCTGGATCTGTATAAATAGATGGCGTGATACGTCCATTTTGTGCATCGACTAAAGCATCGATTTCGCGCACATCAATTTTTTCACTCATGAAAATCTCCTGTGACCAGTTCAATGGCACAAAGTCATAGACTCAAACTTTTCAACGATGATGGATTTTCGGAGTGCTTTCGTGAAATATTTTTTTTGTTTCAATTAATATATTTTAAAGCTTAATAATTGGGATTTTATTAATATCTATTATATTTAATAAATAATTCACTATTTTTCCATTTTTTATCTAAATACCTATATAAGCTTCACCCTCAGATCATTTCTAGATTATACTTAAAAGTCAGTTGTAAGACTTTTTTTAGATTAATCTTAAGGGGTGGTTATATGGAATTGCGTCATCTTCGATACTTCATTACCGTTGCAGAAGAACTTAACTTCAGCAAAGCCGCTTTAAAGCTATACACTGCTCAACCATCATTAAGCCAACAAATTAAAGATTTAGAAGAAGATGTTGGGGTACGACTTTTAAACCGTACCAAACGTAAAGTTGAACTTACTGATGAAGGTGCTGTGTTTTTAGAGCAAGCTCGCCTTACCCTTGCACAAGCAGATAAAGCCGTTGCAATGGCACGCCAAGTTTCTCAAGCAAAACAACAAATGCTTCGTATTGGCTTTGTTCCTGTTGCTGAAATGAAGATTTTCCCTTACGTCTTACCTAACTTACGCGTACAGAATTCAGATTTAAAAATTGAATTACTTAGCCTTAACAACAATGAACAAATGAAGGCTTTAAAGAAAGGTGACATAGATATCGCCTTTACACGTCACAACTTTACAAGCGAGGAAATCGAAAGTACTTTTGTTTTACGTGAGCCACTCATGTTTATTTTACCTAAAGATCATCCTTTAGCTAAATACGACCGAATTCCCGTGAAAGCCTTGAATGGTATAGATTTTATTATTCCATCAAGCGAACAATCATATACGCTACATCACACCATTCTAAATTTTGCTAAAGAACATGGCATTGAATTTAATATTGTTCAAACAGCAGATAACATCTTATTTAACATCAACTCAATTGGTATGGGCTTAGGCTGTACAATTTTACCCGCATACATTACCCCACTAAGCATGGATCACTCTGTAGTGCGTCCACTGAATGTTGAGCTTCCACAAATCGATTTGTATGTCAGCCACCGCAAAGACAACACATCGAATGCGGTAAAACGCTTTATGGAGCTTTTGACTCGTGTTTTTTATCTAGATTTTGATCGAAAATAATTATCAAAATAGAAAATCTAATCTACTTTACAAGGCTTCATTATTTCACCAGAAAATAGTGAAGCCTTTTTATTTGCCTTTTGTGTAAAGCTTCCTCATATTCTTAGACTTTTGTATAAGGCTTTTTTAAGTAAAATTTATAAAATTAAATATGAAAAAGATGACATCTTTATTAAATAAGAATTAAGAATTGCACCATTTCCTATCAATTACAACTTAAGTCTAATACGCTAAACACAGTGCAAACCTACTGTAACACCCCAAATTGAACAAAAATTTATATTTATAACAATCGCAACGAATAAAAACGATTCTCCAAAAAATCTTGACTCAATTTTTCTCATAAAAAAGGATGGCATTTCGCCATCCTTTTTAGTTCTTTTTTAAACTTACTTTACGCCATGAACAGCTAAGTAGTTTTTAATTACAGTATTGAACTCATCTGCTTTTTCAACTTGAGACCAGTGACCACATTGGCTGAAAATATGAGCATCAGCATTTGGTACAACATTCAAAATATCCCAAGTACGTGAAACAGGAATTACAACATCTTGCGTACCATGAATTAACAATACTGGAACAGTAATGTCTTTCATTTTTTCAAAGTCTAATGGGAATTCAAAACGATCACGATCACGTGCACCAACAACATCCATCAAACGATCAGATGCTACGTCATTTTGTGCAGATGCAAAACGTACTTTTACAAGTTCGTCAGTAATCAAATCTTTGTTCACAACAAACATAGAAAGCGTTTTCTTAATGCCTTCTTCTGTAAGTACAGGGTTTGCATGTGCTTTAAGTGCTGCAGTTTGAACCGCACCACCCGTACCCATAGATACGATACCTAAAATACGTTCTGGATAATCAATTGCCATTTGGAAAGCTAACCAGCCACCTAATGAGTTACCTACTAACCAAGTTTTTTCGATACCTAAAGCATCTAAAGTACGCACTGCATGATCAACCCAAGCACGAATACCATAAGCAGTATTAGGTGCAACAACAGTTTGACCATAACCAATTGTATCGATAGCGATACAACGAGCTTGCTCACCAATTTGCGGTAAGTTTAACCACCAGTTTGCCGCAGCCGATACACCAGTACCTGAACCATGTAAAAACAAAATTGGAGTACCTTCACCAATTTCATGATAATGCGTTAGCTCACCTTCAGCGGTTTCAATCCATTTGTCTTCTAAACCAAAGAATGCATCTGTAGTGTATTCAGGGATTTGAACAGTACTCATACCGGTTCCTTATCTTGGCTTTAACCCACAGCCTGATTGGTACTAAAGGTTAAAGTTCATTCGTTAAAATTACTTTTTCAGAGCTTTATCTTACCGTTTTGATTGATGCAAACTCATACAAATTTTGAATCACTCTCAATAAAAAAACGATTATATAAGTAACTATTTTTAAACAATTTAATTTAATTAAACTCATTTAAAGTAATATTCAAAGAAAAAAAGAGCGATTCAAATTCGAATCGCTCCAAAATCCACCCTCTGGATTTAAACTACGTAAATTAGAACTTATATGTATACGTTGTTGCGATACGATGTTCTTGTAAATTACTAGTAGTGCCTGGAACATTGATATTCGTGTAATTCGTATCAATATACATATAGTTAAAACCTAAACCTTTTAACTTACCTTCAGGCACAACATAATTCACGATCACATTATTTTCATTTTCACGACCGCGACCTGCCGATGCAGTATCAATATTCCAGCCTTGGAAATGACGTACAGTTGCAGTTAAACCCGGCACACCAATTTCTTTAAAATTATAGGTATAACCAAGGCTCCAAGATTTTTCATCTTTACGAATAAAACTTGCAACAGACCAGTTGTCTAAATATGGCTGTGGAACCCAACCACCCAATGTAGGAAATAAAGACGCTTCTGTACCATGATCGCCAAACATTTCCTGGTAGCCTAGTTGAACTGTATGCATACCATGATTTACTTTTGCACCAATAGAAAGTGCTTGGCTATCAATTTCACCATATAACTTATCGCCAGTTTCGCTATTATCAAAATAACGAACATGAGCATCGAAATTAGTTTTTTCAGCTAATTTAGTTTTATACGTTGCAGCAACATAATGCTGTTTATAGATATTCGTTACATCTGCAAACCAGTAGCTACCACCAATTTTAGGGGTAAACTGATGATCAACACCAAAAATGTACATACCATCATCAGTAGATTTATTAGCAGCTTCAGCTTTAGCAAAATCATTCTGCGGGAATAAAGTTAAATTTTGATATTGGTTGTCATAACGTGCGTTGATACCATCAATGTAAGCTAACGTTAATTTAGTATCTTTAATGTCTTTAGATTCTAACCATGCACCACTATATGTTGTTAATAGTTGACGCGATGGATCGAAGAAAATTACAGGTGACATAGGTAATAAATCACCTACTTTTAATTCTGTTTCGCTTACTTTAACTTTTAAAGTTGCGCCAATTTTTGCATTATCACGCTGAGTTTTTTGATCCGCATTGCTATAAGGCATATGAATATCATTGGTAGTATCTGGCGATTTCAAACCAATCGCATATTGAGCCAAAAGATCAGCTCCAACTTGAATACCAGCACCAACATCGTGATAACCAGATTTAGCATCTAAAGTGATTGCTTGTGTCCAGTTACCATAATTCAAATCTGAACGATCATCATAATTACGTTCTAAATAGAAATTTTTGAATTTTAATTGAACATTACTGTCATCAATAAAATCTGCATTCGTTGCAGTTGTACCCAATGCAGCAGTTGCCGCACAGATTGCTATCCATAGTGATTGGTGACGCATGACTAATTCCTAGAATCATTAAACTTCGTTATGACGTCATCATGCGGAACTATGGTTGAACATTAAATCAGACGACAGTAGTAAGATTTTGATTTCAGGGAACTAATATTAAAAATATTCGCGTAATTCCACGTTTTTTAATTCTTTTTAAATCTAACTCATTTTTTTAATTTATTTATCGTTTTTCATCAAATACTGTGCTATTCAGTTAATTTTCTAGCTTGTTTTAAAAAATCCCAAAAAAACACTTTTCACTTATTCATATTAAGTTTTAATTACAAAATAAGACGTAAATTATATAATTATCACTTATAAGTATTTCCTATTGTTTTATAGATAACAACACTTCAACAAATACCTATAAACCTAACTTACCCTCATAAATAATCTTTACGTAGTAGTAAAATTATTCTTTATTTTGAATAAAATGTTTTACAGAACATTGATTTTAAGCATCATGTAATCCCGTTTAAATAATCAGATAGCTATCAGGTTTATATTCATTATCTTAATCAACTTATTCTTCTTGTAATTCAAAACCAAAAATTAAACAAAAAAAGTAGACAGAGCATTTAAAATATAAAAAAAGCGCCCTTTAGGGCGCTTTTTTAAAACTTAATTTTAACAATTAAGCTTGTAACTCACGTGCTTTAGACATTGTTAAAGCCAAATCTTCAATCATGTCTTCTTGTCCACCAACAGTACCACGGCGACCAAGTTCCATTAAGATTTCACGTGCAGATACGCCATATTTCGCTTCTGCGCGTTTAGCAAATAGCAAGAATGAAGAATAAACACCTGCATAACCTAAAGTTGCAGCATCACGATCGGCACGGATCGGATTGTGCATCATTGGAATTACTAAGTCTTCAGCAACATCTTGTACTTTGAACAAGTCAACGCCAGTGTCCATACCCATACGGTTAGCAACAGCGATGAATAATTCAAGTGGCGTGTTACCTGCACCAGCACCAAGACCAGCAGATGCTAAATCGACACGTACTGCACCAGCTTGAACCGCAGCAACAGTGTTAGAAACACCCATGCCCAAGTTGTGGTGACCGTGGAAACCTAGCTCAATGCTTGAATCTAAATGCTGACGTAAGTGACCTACACGATCAAGTACATCTTGAGGAAGCATGTAACCCGCTGAGTCTGTTACATAAATACAGTTTGCACCGTAAGACACCATCTTCTTCGCTTCTTCAAGCAATTTTTCAGGTGTTGCCATGTGAGCCAACATTAAGAAGCCCACTGTATCCATTTCTAACTTACGTGCAGCAGTAATATGCTGTTCAGAACAGTCTGCTTCTGTACAGTGAGTTGCCACACGAATAGTAGAAACACCAATTTCATGCGCCATTTTCAAATGGTCAACCGTACCGATACCAGGAAGAAGTAATGCAGAAACTTTTGCATTCTTCATACGTGGCACAACAGCAGATAAATACTCTTCATCAGTTGCAGCAGCAAAACCGTAGTTTACAGATGAACCACCAAGGCCGTCACCGTGTGTAACTTCAATTAAAGGTACGCCTGCGTCATCAAGTGCTGTTGAAATTGCAATCATTTGCTCAACAGTTGTTTGATGGCGCTGTGGATGCATACCATCACGTAAAGTCATATCATGAACAATAATCTTAGACATGTGGTTGCTCCTTAAGCTTCTTTGTTGAATACGTGTTCTGCAAACATTTCTGCAGTACGTGCTGCAGCAGCAGTCATAATGTCAAGGTTACCTGCGTATTTCGGTAAGAAATCGCCAAGACCTTCTACTTCTAAATAAATAGATACGCGATTGCCATCAAATACAGGGCCGTTTACAAGCTTGTAACCAGGCACGTATTTTTGAACTTCTTTAATCATCGCATGTACAGATTCAGTGATCGCAGCTTGATCTGGCTCACCTTCAACTAAACAATGAACTGTGTCACGCATCATTAGTGGTGGCTCAGCAGGGTTGATGATGATGATTGCTTTACCTTGTTTCGCGCCACCAACTTTCTCAATTGCACCCGCAGTTGTACGTGTGAATTCATCAATGTTTTTACGTGTACCTGGACCTACAGATTTTGTAGATACAGTTGCAATGATTTCACCATATTCAACTGGTTGAACGCGAGAAACTGCAGCAACCATAGGAATTGTTGCCTGGCCGCCACATGTCACCATGTTTACGTTCGGCACTTCGCCAGCAGCAAGTAAAGCTTCTAAGTTTACTGGTGGTACGCAGAATGGACCAATTGCAGCAGGTGTTAAGTCAATCATTAACACGCCAAGTTCATTTAACTTACGGCTGTTTTCTGCATGTACGTATGCAGAAGTTGCATCAAATGCAATTTTAATGTCGTCTGCAATAACGTGAGGAAGTAAACCATCAACGCCTTCAGCAGTGGTTTTTAAACCCATTTTTGCCGCGCGAGCAAGACCTTCAGAAGTAGGATCAATACCTACCATCCAAACTGGCTCTAACCATTCGCTACGTTGTAACTTGTAAAGCAAATCGGTACCAATATTACCTGGACCAATCATTGCACATTTAATCTTTTTCATGAATGTACTCTCTTAAATTCCGATTTATCCAACAATGTTATTCAGCGGCAAATGCAGCAGTAACTGAACCAAAGCCTTCAATCTCAACCACGAATTCATCGCCAGGATGAGCTACAACCATTGGACCTAAAGCACCTGTTAAAATAATATCGCCTGCAAGTAATGGACGACCACGACGAACCATTTCGTCTGCCAACCAAACTGCTGCATTTAAAGGATTCGATAAACACGCTTTACCAATGCCTTGTGAAACTACTTCATCACCACGTTTCATGGTCATTTTGCAGTTAGCAAGATCAAGGTTTTCTAGCTTCACAGGACGTGAACCAAGCACATACGCTGCTGAAGATGCATTATCTGCAACAGTATCGATCAAGCTGATTTTCCAATTCTCGATACGGCTATCTACAACTTCAACCGCAGGAAGTGCATACTCAGTTGCGCTAATAATGTCAGCGTAAGTATGTTTTTCTTGCGTCAAATCTTTATTGATCACTAATGCGATTTCTGCTTCTACTTTTGGTTGAATCAATAATCCCGCAGGAATTGCTTCACCATCGCCGTACGCCATATCAGCAAACAACATACCAAAGTCAGGTTGGTCTACACCTAATTGCGTTTGAACAACTTTAGACGTTAAACCAATCTTACGACCTGTTAAACGACGACCTTCTTTAAGCGCACGATTGGTATTCACTTCTTGAACTGCGTATGCAATATCTACATCAGCACTTTCACCACCCAATTGTGGGCGAATTGGAGCAATCGCAGTTTTTGACAATTCAGCATCACGTAATGCTTGCGCAACCGATTCAACAACAGCAGAATTCGACATCAATGTTTCCTTAAACTGCAAAATTTTTAGGATGAATGACGCTATTAAGCACAAAAGATAAAACCAAGTAATGAACAGTATTCACACAAAGAATTACTGTAAAAATGTCTAAGTTTAATCGTACTTAACAAGCGCATATATCTATGAATTTGACTAGAATCGGGATTTTGCAGCTAGATTACCAATACTTATTTTATTTTTAGCAATACTCAAAACCTATTATTAAACTCAGGTTTATATATTCAAAAACAATTAGTTATTTATTAAATCCAAGTCTTCTTATTTGTTTTTAGTGTGTCTAAGTAACTCGCTGTTTTTAAGTTAAAAAATATCTACGACTAAATTACTAGACAGATAAAACAATGCCCAACTTAAAGCTGGGCATTTATATTCAAAAATTTAGCGTATTTAAGCTTTTACTTGTGCCACTAAAAAAGCATGAAGCTCTTCAACATTTTGCACAACACATAATGGCGAATATAAATTTAAGACTTCAGAAGTATGTACGCCATAAGTCACACCAACACGAGGCATAGCAATATTTTTTGCCATTTCTAAATCGTAAGAAGTATCACCAACCATAATTGCACTTTCAGCATTCACTTCTGTTTCTGCCAAAATTTCAGCAAGCATCAACGGATCAGGCTTAGATTTTGTTTCACTTGCCGCACGTGTTGCACGAAATAAATGTGTACTCTGAGTTTGTGCTAATACTCGGTCTAAACCTTTACGACTTTTACCTGTTGCAACAGCCAATTGAACACCCAAGTCCTGAAGTTCTTGCAACATCTTTGCCACACCATCAAACCAAACATCCCCTTTAGAATGTTCAACATAATGATCGCCATAGCATTTTAAAAGTTGCTCATGCAGCTCTGGCACTTTTGGAAATAAAACTTGCGCTACTTCAGGCAAACCTAAACCAATAATGCTTTTCGCTTCTTCATCCGTTAAAGGTTGATTAAACTGCTCTGCTGCAAATTTTAAACTTTTAACAATTTGCCCAACCGAATCAAATAAAGTTCCATCCCAATCAAAAATGATGAGTTCTACTGATGATGTCATAAAATTTCCTAAATTTGACTCGATGTTTAACTTCTTACTTCTTCCAACCCCTTCCTTTAAAGGAAAGGAATTGAGAGAGAGTTACTAAAAAAGATTACTCATCATCCAAAGAAACAACTGGCTTATCTGCTTTTTGTGCACGCAATTGCGCCACAATATTTTGCATATCTTCAGGTAATGGCGCTTCTATCGTTTCATAACCTGGAATTTCTAAACGCATTGCATGTAAACATAAACGACGTGGTTTAGGACCTTTATACGTAGTTTCATGACCATATTTTTCATCACCCACCAAAGGATGACCAATACTTAAACCATGCACACGAATTTGATGCGTACGACCTGAAAGTGGAGATGCATAAACCAAGGTTGCATGCATAAAACGCTCTGCAACATTCCACTGCGTTTTAGACTCTTTACCTTCTTTAGACACACAAACTCGACGCTCGCCATTTGCAAGTTCATAACGATGTAAAGGCGCATCAATAAGTTGTTTATCTAAAGCAACTTTCCCTTTTACAACCGCAGCATAAGTCTTTTTAATTTTATGCTCACGCAACATATCTTGAAGCGATTTCAAAGTACTACGCTTTTTAGAAATCATCACCAAGCCAGAGGTATCTCGGTCAATACGATGAATTAATTCTAAATATTTTTTACCGCTTGCTGCGCGCAAACCTTCGATTAAACCGTAAGCAACACCGCTACCACCATGCACAGCAATACCCGATGGTTTATTCACCACCATTAAGCCTTCATCTTCATAAACAACACGGCTTAATAAACTTTGTGCAACTTTGTCTGAAACAGGTACTACAGTTTCATCTTTTTGCTCGTAACGTATTGGTGCAACACGAATTTGATCACCAATGGCAAGCTTGGTTTCAGCTTTAACACGCTTTTTATTTACGCGCACTTGTCCTTCACGTATTAAACGATAAATACGACTTTTAGGAACGCCTTTTAAACGAGTAAATAGAAAATTATCAATACGTTGACCTGATTGATGTTCATCCACTTCAAACCAAGTGACATTTTGCCATTCTTGCGTAGAATTCATACAGTTACTGTGACCTAAAAAAATACTAAAATTGATTAAAAACTGATCATTTGAGCTATACTTTTCACAAGAAACATAAGCTTAGCCCATAGGCAGATGATGCAAGGTTTGGTATAGTCGACATACGGAAACCATCGTTTGTGAGTTTGGTCTAATTTTTTCAGATTATTCTGAACATAATTATTCACGTTAATACTCACGGACACGAAAAGGTCCCAAAAGAATTATGCCGACGCCGAAGGCTTATTATATCGGCAAAAACACAAACTGTTGCGTTTAATTGTACCTCAGGTACATAAATCAGTTTGGCTTAAAAAATATGTCGCCAACTTAAAGTTGGCTTTAAACGTAAACTGATACACATCAGATGAGTCGCTCCCTGATGCTAAATTCAGGCTACAGCGTTGATGTATTGGATCTGCACAGTTGCACAGGTACGATGATAATTCCGTATCAAGCCACCTTAAAAAAAGGATGTGCTTCGAGCACTGTGACAGTGAAAGTTATTCACATCCAATACACCGCTAGTCCGCCAGTGAATCGCACAGGTGACTTTAATCGTTTAAAGATTGAAGCCGTATTGTCATCATCGGTACGTAAATCATAAACCGAAGCCCACCTAAAAAGGCCGGTAAAAGAGAGCTCAAATCACAATGAGTTTATTTGAGATTTGAGCAGTTGATTCGTAGTTCTTGATGTTCGCTACGTGACCTAGCGATGCTTTGCTGTGTATCACTATAAGGTGTTACACCCATGAAACGTATGTTGATTAATGCAACACATGCCGAAGAAATTCGCGTTGCACTTGTCACTGGACAGCGTCTTTACGATTTCGACTTAGAGAATCGTACACGCGAACAAAAAAAATCAAACATCTATAAAGGTCACGTGACTCGCGTTGAACCTTCTTTAGAAGCTGTATTTGTAGAGTATGGTGCAGGTCGTCAAGGCTTCTTGTCTATGCGCGAAATTGCAAATTCATACTACAAAGCAGACCCTCGTCAAACTTCTAATATTCGTGAACTTATCACCGAAGGTACTGAGCTTTTAGTTCAAGTAGAAAAAGAAGAACGTGGCAACAAAGGTGCTGCGCTTTCTACTTTTATCTCACTTGCTGGTCGTTATTTGGTACTTATGCCAAACAACCCTAAAGGTGGCGGTATTAGTCGTCAAATTTCTGGTTCAGTTCGTGAAGAATTGAAAGAAATGTTAGCGTCTTTAAATACGCCACGCGGTATGAGCGTTATTGTTCGTACAGCAGGTATTGGTCGTTCTAAAGAAGAATTACAACTTGACCTTCAACATTTGCTAGATCTTTGGGCACAAATCCAAACTACTGCAAACTCAGGTCCATCTCCAATGTTAGTTCACCAAGAAGCAGGTGTTGTTACACGCGCTATTCGTGATTACTTACGTGATGATGTTGCTGAAATTTTAATTGATTCTGAGCAAGCGTATAACGAAGCATATAACTTCGTAAAAGCAGTAATGCCACGCCAATTAGACAAATTAAAAACCTATACATTAAATGAGCCTTTATTTGCTCATTTTGGTATTGAAAGCCAAATTCAAACTGCTTATGAACGTGAAGTTAAGCTTCCTTCAGGCGGTTCTATCGTGATCGATCAAACAGAAGCTTTAGTTTCTGTAGATATTAACTCTGCGAAATCAACTCGCGGACATGACGTAGAAGAAACAGCTTTAAATACAAACTTAGAAGCTGCTGAAGAAATTGCTCGCCAATTACGTTTACGTGATATTGGTGGTTTAGTTGTAATCGACTTCATCGATATGACGAAAGACCGCAACCAACGCATGGTTGAAGCAAAACTTCGTGAAGCAACTCAAAGTGACCGTGCACGTATTCAGTTCGGTCAATTATCTCGCTTTGGTTTAATGGAAATGAGCCGTCAACGCTTACGTCCATCTTTAGAAGAAGCAACTGGTTATGTATGCCCTCGCTGTCATGGTACAGGTATGGTTCGTGACCTTCGTTCACTTTCGCTTTCTATTATGCGTAAAGTGGAAGAAATTGCACTTCGTGAACGCCAAGGTGAAGTTCAAGTTCAAGTTCCTGTTGAAATTGCAGCATTCATGCTCAATGAAAAACGTCACAGCCTTGTTTACTTAGAACAAACTTCCAATGTACGTGTAACTGTATTGCCTCACCCGCATTTAGAAACACCACATTACGAAATTTCATTTAACCCTGAAGGCTTTGCGCCAACAAGCTACGAACGTACTGAAGCGACTCGTAATAGCGAAAAAGAATTGGGTTATGAATCTTCAGAGTGGCATTTAGAAGAAGAGCAACACACTCATGCAGCAGCTCCTGCTCCTGCACAGCAAAATGCTCATAAAAACCAAAATCCAAATCAAAAGCGCCGTCCGCAACATGCGAACCAACAACAAGTTCAGCAACAGCAAGTAAAAGCTGCTCCTGCTCAAGCATCTACAAGCCCTTGTGCTTGGTTAGAAAACTTGTTTGTTCAAAAGCAAGCAACAACAATTGATCAATCTCGCACAGCAAACAATGCTGCATCTGCAATTGAGCAAATGGTAAATGGTGGTGCTGTAAGTCGTGGTCAATTTGGTCAAGTAAATAACCAAGTTCAAGCCCCAACCCAACAACGTGCTCCTGTTGCGCAAGCAAATAATGCTTATTTGGCACCTTCAAGTGTTGCGAATAAGTCTGAACAACGCGATCTAATGGACAAACCTTTAGAGCGTGACGAGAAGACTCAACGTCCAAACAACAACAAGAAGCCACGTAATAACAAGCACAAAGAACCGCGCGAACAAGTACAACAAGACAATGTACAACACCAAGTACATGAAGAAATTGTACAAGTATCTCGCCAAGAACAACGCCAAGAAGCACGTGAAAACAAACGTAATTCTCGTCGTCATCACAACAATAATGACCAACAACAGCAAAATGAAGTTCTAAACAATGAACAACAAACTGCTGTTCCACGTCGTGACCGCAATAACCAACAGCGTCCAAACCGTCCAAATCGCCACCGCGATCCAAGCGTATTGAACGAACAAGCAACTGCACCAGTCGCTCCTGTTGTTGAAGCTACTATCGATCAAAATTACGTTAAAGTTGAAATGATTGATATCCCTCAACAAGAAGTGATGCCAACTGCTTTAGTTGTGAATGTTGATCAAGCTCAAAGTGAAATTATTGCTTTAAGCCAACCTCAAACTGCTGCTGTTGTTACACCTGTAGAAGCTACAATTGTTGAAGAAACAAAACCAGCACCTGTACAAAAAGAAGTTGCCGAGAAAAAACCTCATGCACACAAAAAAGCTGATTATGCGAACAAACAAGCGCAGCAACCAGTAAAACGTGCAAGTAATGACCCTCGTCAAAATCGTCGTCAACGTAACGAACAAGCACAAGTTCCTGAGTTAAAACCAACTCAAGTTCCTACGCTTTCAAATTACACAGTGGATTCTTTAATCCGCCATGTATACGGCGATGACTGCTCTGTTCTTATTGAACAATTTGGATTAATTCCAACGTTCAATCGTGCATTGGCAAAATTCACTAGTGAATATGCTGCAAGCTTAGCATCTCAAAATACAGCACCTGCTGCCGAGAAAAAGCCTGTAACGCGTGATGTTGAAGTAAGTAAAGCAACTCCAGAAGCAGAACCAGCTCCTGTACTTGACCTTACGCCACCAAAACCTGTTTCAGACAATCGTGTTGCAAATGATCCGCGTGAGCGTCGTCGTTTAGCAAAACTTGCTGCTGAACAAGCGCATGAGCAAGCTAAACAAGCTCACATTGAAGCAGATAAAGCACAACAAGCTGAAGAAGCAACACCTGTTGTTGAAGAAGCCGTTAAAGCACCTGTAACCGAAATTGTTGAGGCTGCAGAAACCGTTGAGCCTGCTGTTGAAGCTCCTATTGAAACAACTACAGAATCAGTAGAAGAAACTGTAAACGAAGTTGCTCAAGCAGCTGAAACTACAGAAGAGCAATCTGCTGAAGATTCTGCAACTTCAACGAAAGACAAGCCTGCAAGACCTCGTCGTCCTCGCGGTCGTCCACCGAAAAAAGTAGACACTACACCAGAGTCATAATTGACTTGTTGTAGGTAAAAAAATTCCAGTCATTTCGGTGACTGGTTTTTTTTTGGTAATTTTGTCAATTTAGGTTGATTGCACTAGTCAGAAACGATTAAAAGACAAGTGTAGTAATTTATTGAAATTCATCATAAACAAATAATGATGATACTGATTTACGAAAATAATAGGATTCTTATGAGCCATAATTCACAAAGCGATCTCATTGGTTTTAAAGAAGTCGCAGCAAAAATTCCTAAATTCATGAGTAAGTTACCTCATTTAGTGACTGGCCTTAAGCAAGCTTATTTACGTACTTCAAACTCTCCTGCGGGTCTAGGTATCGCATTTGAAAGCGCCGTTAAACGCAACCCTCAAGGCTGTGCTTTAAGGTATCAAGATCAAGCATTTTCATATCAAGAATTAAATAATTGGGCAAACCAAATTGCTCACTATTACCTATCTATTGGTGCAAACAAAGGTGATGTTGTTGCACTTATGATGGAAAACCGCCCTGAAATGCTAGCAACAGTTCTCGGCTTAGCAAAAATTGGCGTTACTATTGCCCTTGTAAATACATCTCAAGTAGGCAAAGTTCTTGCACATAGCATTAATTTGGTAAAACCAATTGCTGTAATTTCGGGTGAAGAATGTTGTGCTGCTGTAGATGAAATTCGTCATGACCTAGAAATTCCTGAAAATCGCTTTCACTGGTTCGCAGACCAAGAAACCTTAAAAGATGCGGGTGAAACACCAACAGGTTTTGTGAATTTGGCGCATGAAATTGCTAGTTTCCCAACATTTAACACACCTACAACTCGTTCTGTGCAAGGTAAGGATGGATTATTCTATATTTATACATCAGGTACTACAGGTTTACCCAAAGCGGTTATTTTCACCAATAGCCGTTGGACTTTGGCGTATGGTACCTATGGTCATATAATTGATTTCAAAGCTGATGATGTAATGTATTGCACCCTTCCGCTTTACCATGCAACAGGTATTGTTGTGTGTTGGTGTGGCGTTATTGCAAGTAGCGCAACGCTTGCAATTAGACGTAAATATTCAACATCTTCATTTTGGAAAGATGTACAAAAATTTGATGCCTCTGCCATTGGTTATGTAGGTGAACTTTGCCGTTACTTAATGGATGCGCCTGAGTCTGAATTAGAAAAAGGTCACCGTGTTACCAAAATGATTGGTAACGGCATGCGCCCAAATATTTGGGATAAATTCAAAGCACGCTTTGGTATTGAAGAAGTTCTTGAACTTTACGCATCTAGCGAAGGAAACGTAGGTTTTAGTAATGTATTCAACTTCGATAACACGGTTGGATTTTCACCTACGCCATATGCAGTCATTCAATATGATAAAGAAAAAAATGAACCTGTTCGTGACAAAAATGGTTGGTGTATAAAAGTTAAAAAAGGTGAAGTTGGCTTACTTGTAGGAAAAATCACACGTCGCTCACCTTTTGATGGTTATACAGATCCTGAAAAAAATAAAGCCGTCGTCATGACAAATGTATTGAAAAAAGACGATGCTTACTTCAATACAGGAGATTTAGTTCGCGACATTGGTTTTAGACATGCTCAATTTGTAGATCGTTTAGGTGATACTTTCCGCTGGAAAGGTGAAAATGTCTCTACAACCCAAGTTGAAAACATTGTTTCGGACTATGAAAAAATTACCGAAGCTGTTGTATATGGCGTAGAAATTCCAAATACGAATGGTCGTGCAGGCATGGCAGCCATTACTTTGCATGATGGTGCTCAATTAAATGAACAAGATTTATGCGATATGTTGACGGAATTTAAAAAATCATTGCCAGCTTACGCAATTCCAGTATTTTTACGTATTCAAGATACTGTAGAAACAACAGGTACATTCAAGTATCAAAAAAGTAAGTTAAAAGAACAAGGCTTCAACATCCATCAAACGAATGAGAAGATTTTTGTTCTTTTACCAGGTTGCAATGAATATTGTGAACTTACAACTGAAATTTATAATGACATTGAAAGCTATAAATATAGATTTTAAAGACAAAAATTGCCTGTTTTTTGATTATATGATGTATTTTTGTTTTATTTATAATCAATCACAGGCAACTTTATAATTTTTTACTTGCGCTCATTTCATAACTTGCTACAATACGCTCCATCAAACGAAGTGGTGTTTAAAAACTTTCTAAGTTTTCTTGCACTACACATTCAAGCAACGCTTGAGTGCTGGTTCAGGGTCGTTAGCTCAGTTGGTAGAGCAGTAGACTTTTAATCTATTGGTCCCGCGTTCGAGTCGCGGACGACCCACCATTTCTTTTGACACCCCTGATGGGTCGTTAGCTCAGTTGGTAGAGCAGTAGACTTTTAATCTATTGGTCCCGCGTTCGAGTCGCGGACGACCCACCATCATTCTAAAACTTCTGTTTTAGAAACCATCAAATCTAATTTGATACAAAACCTTTGAATGGGTCGTTAGCTCAGTTGGTAGAGCAGTAGACTTTTAATCTATTGGTCCCGCGTTCGAGTCGCGGACGACCCACCATTCATCTTCAAAGCTCCTCATTCTTAATTCTCTAAAGAATCGAAACTTAGCTTTTTAAAATTAAAATACATCTCAAATTTCCCATTTTTAATTCTCTACACTCGAAATAATATTCTTTAGTGTCTCTATTGTTTTTTAATACATTATTTAAATAACTTTTAAACTTTAAGCATAGCAACTAAAAGCCATTACCTTATCTACTCACCACATATTTTATTAGATATAAAAAAAGCCCCATTAAAGGACTTTTTCAAAATTATGTTTCTCGCTTTATAACATAAGCTTCATGCGGAAATGGATGTCCATCTTGAAAGAACTTTTTATTCACTTCACTTGCATTCGCAATTTTATCTAAGTTCATAATTAAATTTTTATCTTTATCTATATCGTAAAAAAATTCTACACCACTCATACGAAGTAGAATAATTTGATGATTTATATCATCATATTTCCAGTGATCTTGACGATATTGATGCTCAGATGCAAAGGTAATAGAACCCGCGTGAATAATTGTTCTATGCGCTGTACCATCGGGTAATAAATTTAAAATAAAATCTGCTGTTCCTTTTTCACAGTAAACTATTGGGTCTTTGCAATCGACAACAACATGATAGCGTCCAACATAAGGAAGCGCATTGTCTGAAACAGATACACTTAAACCCTCTTCTTCAATAGGTACTGCGGTTTGCCCTGCAACATCTGTCAATTTTTTCCCTGTTACTGGCTCGTAATCATCTTTACTTGCTGTTTGAAAGGTTGCATTTTCATCAGCTGAAATTTCGCTAAATTGCTCTTGATTACAAGCTACCATCCCTAAAGCTAAAAGAGAAAAAATGCAATTCTGATATATCATGCGATTCAACATGAATTCACCTTTCATATAATATGAAGCCAGAAACTTTATTTAAATAATTACACAAATCACTTAATAATGAAACGTTTACTACACTGTCTCATACTAATTGTTATTTTAGGGTGATATAGAATACACAGATATAAGCAGTTACACATTTTAACGATTTAGTTTCTATAAAGACTTTAAATTTATAAATATAGCTCCATATTTTATATACAACTTACTGATTGTTCTAATTTTAAGGAGAACTAGATGACCAATGTTGGTTTATATCGCTCTAACCGCTCATCAATGATTGCTGGTGTAATGGGTGGTATTGCTGAACGTTTTGGTTGGAATGCAAATTCACTTCGCATTATTTTTATTGTCGTTTCAATTATGAGCGCAGCATTTCCAGGTATTTTGGTTTATTTAATTCTTTGGTTCTTAATGCCTAAAAAGCAAATTGAATTACAGCATACGTCTGGTTATGAAACACCTATGCGTACTGTAAATGATGACCGAGCCTAAACTTTTGACCTTGTGGTCGCTACGATATTTTCCCCAAGATATCGTAGCTTTTTTTTCGCCTACTATTTTCCACTTTCCCGAAGTTGCTGATTTAAAACAGCAATCATATCGGCTCGACTAATAATTCCTATAAGCTTTTTATTTTCAACAACAGGAATGTAGTTAAAAGAACGCTCCACAAAATATGGAATAAGTGTTTGAATAGATTGATCAGGCTTAACTGTAATGACTTTTTTATTCATAATATCTTGTACCTGATTCCCCCACGCAAACTTCATATCAGGTTCGCGATTAAAGCACTCCATCACATCATATAAAGCCAAAGTTCCAATCAAAATATTTTGCGTATTCACAACGGGTAAACTCATCAAATTTATTTGTTTAAATTTTGCTAAAACATCTTTAACTTCATCATTTTCATATAAGCAAATAACATCTTTAGTCATGATGTCACCACAGGTATATGTTTCAGGCTTTCTAGCGTCTGCTAAATACTGGGCTTCTAAAATAATATGTTGTAAATCATATTCACTAATATCAAGAAGTTCAGTTTGTTTTGCTAATACTTGCTGAATATCTTTTGGCTGAACAGATACCTTCTGCAAAGCTGTAGGGTCTGCCGATCGTGTATTGATTTGAGCTTTCTGTGGATATTGTTTTCCCATAAATCTATTAAATATAACTGCAATGATCAACAGTAAAATAGAATTCAATAAAACAGGATATAAAACAAAAGCATAACCTAAATTATGCACCTCTCCCCCACCTAATACCGCAGTAATAGCGACAGCACCACTTGGTGGATGTAATGAGTCTGTTGTCATCATAAGAAAAATAGACAATGCAACAGCAACACTAAAAGCAATTGTTAAATTAGGAATCCATAAAGCGCAGCTTACGCCAATCACGCCTGCTATTGTATTACCAACAATCACATTCCAAGGTTGAGCCAAAGGACTCGCAGCAACTGCAAATAATAAAACTGCAGATGCTCCCATAGGCGCGATATACCAAGCATTAAAACCATTTAGCGCAATCCAACTGATCAACGAGGACAATCCCAGTCCAAGCAAAGCGCCAACCGCACAAATCAAACGGTCTTTTAAAGATAATATTTTGAAATTAGGCTTTAGGGTATTTAACCAGTTGGCTTGATTTTGAAGCATATTCTGCCTACATATTCATTTTTATGATTTGCCACAGTATAAAACTATCAAAGCTTTAAGATGTATTCATTTTATATCTTATGGTTATTGTTTAAACTGAATTTAGACACCATCCATTTTTACTATAAATTCAGTCTTGAAATAAATTGTTTAAACATTCGCCCTTTTGTTCATAACCTTTGCCTCTACCCTTTAAAATCCTTATAATTGACTACAATTTTTCTCTAATTTTAAGTGGATGACCATGAGTCGCGCCATATCGCATATTGATACTTTCCAAGGCTTAATTCTTGCCTTACAAAACTACTGGGCTGAACAAGGCTGTGTAATTTTACAACCTTACGATATGGAAATGGGCGCAGGCACATTCCACACAGCTACTTTCTTACGTGCTTTAGGCCCTGAAACTTGGAATGCTGCTTACGTTCAGCCTTCACGTCGTCCTAAAGATGGTCGTTATGGTGAAAACCCAAACCGCCTACAACACTACTACCAATTCCAAGTAGTGCTTAAGCCAAACCCAGACAACATCCAACAGCTTTATTTAGACTCTTTAAAAGCAATTGGTATTGATCCTTTAGTTCATGACATTCGTTTTGTAGAAGATAACTGGGAATCTCCAACACTAGGCGCTTGGGGCCTAGGTTGGGAAGTTTGGTTAAACGGTATGGAAGTAACTCAGTTCACTTACTTCCAACAAGTGGGCGGTGTTGAATGCTACCCAGTAACAGGCGAAATCACTTACGGTCTTGAGCGTTTAGCAATGTACCTTCAAGGTGTAGATTCTGTTTACGATCTTGTTTGGACAAAAGGTCAATTTGGTACAGTAACTTACGGCGATGTATTCCATCAAAATGAAGTTGAGCAATCGACTTACAACTTCGAATACGCAAACGTAGAAAAAATGTTTGAATTATTCGACTTCTACGAAGCTGAAGCATCTCGCTTAATGGAAGCAGAACTTCCACTTCCTGCATACGAACAAGTAATTAAGGCATCTCATAGCTTTAACTTGTTAGATGCGCGTGGTGCAATTTCTGTAACTGAACGTCAGCGTTATATTTTACGTGTACGTACATTGGCTCGTGCGATTGCACAAAGTTATGTTGCTGCTCGTGCGAAGCTTGGCTTCCCAATGGCAGAACCTGCACTTCGTGATGAAGTTCTTGCACAATTAAAAGCACAAGTTGAAGCGGAAGCAAAAGTTGAATCTAAGGAGAGCAAATAATGTCTAAACATACAGTATTGTTCGAATTAGGCTGTGAAGAACTTCCACCAAAAAGCTTAAAAAAATTACGTGATGCATTACACGCTGAAACTGTAAAAGGCTTAAAAGATGCAGGCTTAGCGTTTGACTCTATCGAAGCTTATGCAGCACCACGTCGTCTTGCACTTAAAATTGTAAATGTAGATAGCGCGCAAGCAGACACGCAAAAACGTTTTGACGGCCCTGCAAAACAAGCTGCGTTTGATGCTGAAGGCAATGCCACGAAAGCTTTAGAAGGCTTTATGCGTGGTCAAGGCATTACGGTTGATCAAGTATCGACTTTCCAAGCAGGTAAAGTTGAAAAAGTATGCTACTTAAAAGACGTGAAAGGTCAAAGCCTTGACGTTTTACTTCCGCAAATTTTACAAAATGCGTTGGATAATCTTCCAATTGCAAAACGTATGCGTTCTGCGGCAAGCCGTACAGAATTTGTACGTCCTGTAAAATGGGTTGTTTTGCTTAAAGATAACAATGTGATTGATGCAACAATTCAAGATCACAAAGCAGGTAACCTGACTTATGGTCACCGTTTCCATGCACCTGAAGCAATCACACTTGCAAATGCAGATGAATATCTTGCGAAGTTAAAAGCAGCTTACGTTGTTGCTAACTTTGAAGAGCGTCAGGCAATTATTGACGGTCAAGTAAAAGCTTTGGCTGATGAAGTAAATGCTATTGCGATTGTGCCTGCGGATCTTCGTGATGAAGTAACAGCATTGGTTGAATGGCCTGTTGCGCTTCGTGCAAGTTTTGAAGAACGCTTCCTTGCTGTTCCTCAAGAAGCATTGATTACAACGATGCAAGACAACCAAAAGTACTTCTGTTTAGTAAATGCAGATAACAAACTTCAACCTTACTTCATTACTGTGTCAAACATTGAGTCTAAAGACCCGACACAAATTATTGAAGGTAACGAGAAAGTTGTTCGTCCACGTTTGTCGGATGCTGAATTCTTCTTCTTACAAGACCAAAAACAACCGCTTGCTTCTCGTAAAGAGAAACTTGCAAATATGGTTTTCCAAGCAGAATTGGGTACGCTTTGGAATAAATCTGAACGTATTGCAAAATTGGCTGTTGCTTTAGCGCCTATTACAGGTGCAAAAGCGGAAGATGCTGAAAAAGCTGCACTTCTTGCAAAATGTGACTTAACGTCTGAGCTTGTTGGTGAATTCCCAGAACTTCAAGGTATTGCGGGTACTTACTACGCACGCATTGAAGGCGAAAATGATGAAGTTGCAGAAGCTTTAGGTGAGCAGTATTTACCTAAATTTGCAGGCGATGTTTTACCTAAAACTAAAACAGGTACTGCAATTGCTTTAGCTGACCGTTTAGATACGCTCACAGGTATTTTTGGTATTGGTCAAGCGCCTACAGGTTCTAAAGACCCATTTGCACTGCGTCGTTCTGCAATTGGTATTTTGCGTCTTGTAACTGAAAACAATCTTGATGTGTCTATTGAAGATTTAATCAAGCTTGCTTTGGCTGCTTATGGCGATGTATTGAAAGATCACGATAAGACTTTAAATGATGCTGTTGCATTCTTAGAAGGTCGTTACCGTGCGAAATACGAAGACCAAGGCGTTGCGGTTGATGTAATTCAAGCTGTTCAAGCATTGTCGCCAAAATCACCACTTGATTTTGACAAGCGCGTAAATGCGGTGAATCACTTCCGTGCATTGCCTGAAGCTGCTGCCCTTGCTGCTGCTAACAAGCGTGTTGCGAACATTCTTGCAAAAGAAGCGACTCCTACAGGTGATGTTGTTGAAGCAAACTTGGTTGAAGATGCTGAAAAAGCATTATTCGCTGAACTTGCAAAAATAACGCCTGTAGTTGAGCCTTTATTTGCTGCGAAGGATTACACTGCAGCCCTTTCTGCTTTGGCTGCGTTACGCGCGCCTGTAGATGCTTTCTTTGAAGGTGTAATGGTAATGGCTGATGATGCAGACTTAAAAGCGAACCGTTTACGCATGCTTGCTCAATTACGTGACTTGTTTACGAAAGTGGCTGATATTTCGGTATTACAGCATTAAGATTTAGATATAAAAAAAACCCGCTTTAGAGCGGGTTTTTTATTTTTAAATCCTTATATTTATGATATAAAAAACCTAATGATAACAACTATATATCAACATGATAGATAATCATTTTACAGAAAACATAGAAAAAGATCCTGCGCGACTTCATGAAGGAAAAGTTATTTATCCTCATTTATTAGCTCCCGGTGTCCATAAAATTTCTCTAGAAAATCTAGAAAGTACCGTACTTGTTCCTTTTCAAGAGAAAAGAACACGAGCTAATTTATGCAACCGCCTAAGAGCATTAGTTCAGGAATTAGCAGCATATCAAGTTGAGATGATCATCTGGTTAGACGGATCATTTTGTTCAAAAAAGCCACATCCTAGTGATATTGATATAGTTTTATTTCTCAATGAAGAAGACCTCAATAAACTTTCGTCCGAAAAATATAATGAGTTACTTTCATTTCTACAAAATCGTAATACAATTCGCACCCGATATGGGTGTGACTTGTTTTTCAACACTATGAGCGAGGTAGATCGCTATCATTATTGGCGTAGTCTTTTCAGTTACAATCAACTATCTGAAGCTAAAGGTTTCATTCAACTTCGAGTAAACTCTCATGAACATCTCTACTCTTGAAGAACAAATACGTTTAGCTGAAGAAACGCTCAATAAGGATAGCCATACCTTAGATAAAAATGATCGCTTCAAAATGGCTTCATTTAATTCTTTTAAAGAACATATAAATGACCTCAGAAAGCAACTACACGATCTACAACTCCGTAGAGAAAAAGAAATTTTGGAAGTCCGCTTCATAGGTGAAAAAGCTCAAAATGGCTCACTTCCATTGATGCTACATGCAACTTTGTCAAAAGGTTTAGCTGAGAGCTTGATTACACTTTCGACAAAAGTAAGAACTCCTAAGAAACATGCTGACTTTGTTAACCAATCTGACTTAGATCTTCGTTTAGCAAATATCGTTTCAGGTTCAACAAAGTTTATTATTAGTTTAGAAGTTCAGCCTGACTTATTCGGATGGAGCCTATCTC
Organism: Acinetobacter faecalis; assembly: GCF_034187745.1. Lineage (NCBI taxonomy): Bacteria > Pseudomonadati > Pseudomonadota > Gammaproteobacteria > Moraxellales > Moraxellaceae > Acinetobacter > Acinetobacter faecalis. The sequence goes on from NZ_JAXHPF010000005.1 coordinate 196,610, forward strand.
AAAATACCCTTTCATATTGGTTCTCATTTTTTCAATCATTAGATAATCCCGAAAAAAATCAGGAAATTTTCTCACTTATGGGTTATAGAGGCATTACAAGTATTAAATCCATGCTCTCAGCCTTAAAAAGCAATAATTTGGACTTTGAAATTAACTGGAACTCTCACCACAATAAGAAACATTACTGGATGGGCAATGCACAAAAAATTGAAAAGGCTCTACTTTTCTTGAATGATTTAGAGATTCTTGAACCAGTTATATGTGAAATTTCAGGAAACATTCAAAGTTTGGATCATTCAGGAAAAATCAATCTTATCGATGAAGATAAAAAAACCTACCGAATTCGTTTAGAAAAAACTGTACTCCATGAGATTGAAAAGTTACGTATTAATCAAGTTGTAACTATAAAAGTAATGAAACACATCAGCACACATCCAACTTTTGAAAAAACTATTGAAAATTATGATTTTATTGAAGTGATATAGATGGAAATCAGCCATTAAAACAATGCTATTTTACATCTGCATCACTATATTCAAAAAACATTAAAGCTATAGCCTATTCTCATCTAATTCCCTATACTGAAATGAATTACATTCAAAAAGAAATGGAACTTATGAAACTAAATGCCATCATTTTGACAGCACTTGCTGGTTTCGCACTCACTGCATGTACATCTGCCCCAACTATTCCACAAATTCAAGCAGGCGCTTTACAGGAAATAGAAAACGTAGGCGTACATCCTGAAACGACTCAAAACAAAGCACAACTCAACAAATTCGCAGACAAATGCGTTATTGAGTTCACAGGTCAACTCGAGTCAGGCAAAGTTGTAGAACAATGGACATTTAAAGGTCTAACCCTTATTTCAGCAGGTACAGCAACATTTGCACAAGACGGTACAAGCACCGCTACAGCATTTGACCTATACGCACCAGAAGTACAAAAAAACTTCCTTGCATTGCGTAACAACTTTGCAAAAGAAGCATTAGAACAATGTGACTAATGCATCGTGCAAACCCAAAAGCCTTTGTTTTAATAGACTTCTAAAGCAAAGGCTTTTTTATATGTAGAATAAAAGCATTGAATGTTGAGCGCATGTTACAAACCTGTATGGTTTTAATCTCAAACCCACATTGCCTCAAAAAAAGCCGATAAGATTATTTTTGAATAACAGCCAATATAGAAAAAAGAGGATCCATCTACGTGATCAATCAATCGAAAGCAGTATTATTTGTTTCGGCAATTCTTGCCACTACGCCCCTATTTGCCCAAACAGAAACGGCACAAACAGCACAGCCTGTAAAACAATCTCCTGCTTATGGAGATAATCCGAATATCTTTAAAGTTTTAGGTCATAAAGCGAAAGAGAAAATAGATACAACCGCAGTAAAAATTGATAATGGCGTACAAAAAGGTGTAGCTAAAGTAAAACCAAAAGCAGAACAAGCTTGGGAAAATACCAAAGACTTTAGCGAAGAAACCGCAGATAAAGCAGCAAATGGTATTAACCGTACAGTAACCAAAGCCAAAGAAGGTGTATTTGGCAACCCTGAAGATAAAGCCCTAATTGTTCAACATTCACTAAGTCAGTCTTCTACAGACAATCAACCAAAAACATTTTTAGACAGCATTCCTGCACCACAACCGAAAATTATAGAACCTGCAACAGTCGTACAGAAAAATGAAGTTCAAACACCTGTAACTTCAAACACAACACAAAATACAGATACAACTAACACAGATACAGACTCATCTATTCCTAGATAAATCTAAAATTAAACAGCTATAAAAAAGCCCATCATAAGATGGGCTTTTTATTCTTTTAATTATGCATTCACTTGGCGAATTGGCTGACCTTTTTTAAAGGCTTCTACATTTTCCACCATTTGCTGAACAATACGCTGACGTGCGTCCACACTGCCCCAAGCACTGTGCGGAGTAATCAATAAATTTGGAATTTCAGAATTTAATAACACATTGCCATCTTTCGGTGGCTCAACCATGAGTACATCTGTTGCTGCACCTGCAATTTTTCCTGCAATTAATGCATCTGCTAAGTCTTGTTCATTCACAATACCGCCACGCGCGCAGTTAATTAAAAATGCACTCGGTTTCATTGCATCAAAGGCTTTAGCATCAATCAAATTTTGTGTATCTGCACTAAGTGGGCAATGCAACGTTAAAAAATCGACTTGAGACAATAATTCATTAAACGGAATGCGATTTTCCTGAACAGGTCTATTTGGCAAAGCGCCCACTAAAATTTTCATACCAAAAGCTTCAGCTAGTTTCGCAACTGCTTTGCCCAATTCGCCATAGCCTAAAATACCTAAAGTTTTTCCTTCAAGCTCAATAATTGGATAATCGAGTAAACAAAATTGCGATGCTTTATTCCAATCACCATTTTGCACAGCACGTTCATATTGCTTGAAAGATGTCGCCAAATTAAGCATAAGCATAAGCGTATGTTGCGCCACGGCAGACGTGCCATAAGCCTGACAATTACAAACAACTATGCCCTGTTTTTTGGCTTGAACCAAATCAATATTATTTGTACCTGTAGCCGAAATTAAAATGAGTTTTAAATTTGGACATTGCTGAATTGCTTCTGCATTTACCACAACTTTATTGCTAATAATGACATCAACATTTTGAATTCGTTCTAATAATTGTTCTGAAGATGTACTTGGATAAATTTCCCATTCATCAAAAATATTTTCTAAATCTTTAAAATTTAAGTCATTTTGATCTAAAGATGCATAATCTAAAAACACGGCTTTCATGCTGCATTCCTTGCTTTATTCATAGAACTTAAAGAGATAAAAATCCCCTGCTTATTACAAACAGTTTAAGCCCATTTAAAATATTTAATAGATCTATTTATACTTTTCTAAATGCTTTATTTTTCCATTTTATAAAGCAATGTTGTGATTATAAAAATTAAAGATCTTTCAAATATCAAAAAGCCTGCTATTTCGCAGGCTTTTTATCGCAATGGTTTTTAACAGACAAAATACTTTGCTTTACGACATAAATTGCAAGCGCCAATACCAAAAGAATACCGCTACCAAAGAAGAAATAGGCAGGATACATTGAGGTTTCAGCAAATGCAGAATTCGAGAAAGTTAAACAAAATAGCGTGAACAATGAAATATTCAGAATATTGTTTGCCATAACACGACTCTTATCTTCCAATGATATTTTTATCGTTAAATTCATCTTAGTTTGAATTAAAAATAAAGCAATAGTACAAAATTAGACGAAAGCCGTATTTGAAATTCATATCTGTGATGGATATTGCACACTCAAAAAATATATTTGTAAGTTAAGAATCGCTTTCTAATTCCAATACAAATTTTGCAGTTTCAGAAACATCTTCTATAAATTCGTTACCGCCAAACTCATCACTTGCAAGATTTAGGTTTTTGTAGCTCACTACAAAATAATCTTCATACTTTTTAATAATGAGTGGGCTCATGCCTACACCTAAAGCATCTTGCTCTTTGAATAGCTTCATCACCAAACGATCATTCATTGCCACAATGTAACGTTCGTCATTTAAGTGAATTTGAACTAAGCCTGTGCCTTTAGCATAAATTGGAATCAGTAATTTATGATTCAGCGCAATTGCTTTTTCAGCATAACTTTCAATTTTTTGACTAATGACGTTAAACACCAAGCCATGACCGTAATTATCGAGCAGTAAGCTACGACTTTCTTGCGGTATGTTAATTTGCACGCCAAGTTTATTTAAATCGCGCTCATCTACCTGCTTATTGCTTAATAATGAACGAATAAGTTGCTGTTTTTGTTTAGCATCAAAGAAATTACTATCAAGCTGTAAATCATTATTTTTAAGGATTTTCCCTAAAGATGCACGGTGCTCTTTCAGTGATTTTTCAATGACTTTACGATAATAAAACTTACTGTTCTTTTTCACCTGACGAATCTTTTTATAAAAATAAGTTTCATCAAATTCTTGGGTTAAAAAGTCGTTTAACAGTTCTGAACTTGCCAAAATTGCAATAGCATCGTGCCCTGTAAATGGCAAATGTAAGGTATGAACTTGCGGTAATACTTCTTGAAGCTTCACGTAGTGTGCGCGGTCTTCATCATAATAAGGATCGTACACCACAATGTATTCACGTTCCGCAGATACATCTTTGGCTTGCACTTTCATGTTTTGGTTTACATCTGCATGAAAGAACATGTTGTAGCGTAAATCGGTTACATCTTCAGGATCTATTGAAAACTGCGGTACAAGTGCAATAACTCGCTTTAAATTCAGAAGGTTTGAATACTTAATTGCAGCATAGCCACCCATTGAACCGCCATAACCTAAACGTGTTTCAAATGGTGCAATAAAGTCCGCGATCGCTTCTAACATATTGCGAATAGAACTTTCAGGAAACCACGATTTTTCTTTTGGCATTACACCAATGACATTGTATTGAAACTTTTCTAAAGATTTTTCGGCATTAATAGACAAACCCTTGGCACGCGTAATTAAATCGCCAAAAGAAAAAACCAGTTCTTTTGATGAACCTTTTAGAAAAATAGCGCGAATATGTCCGTCTTCAAAAATTATCTGTTTGTCCATTCCCACACCAAGCAATAAGTTCGTCTATTGCATATTAAGTTTACAATTCAATGCTATTGCGAGTAATCACAAGTGAATATGTTATTTTATAGATGCACGAGAGATAAAGTATCGCAAAATATGACACAATCTTTACATTCTTCCGCACAAAAAGGCTTCAGCTCGGCTGCTAAACTTTATCAGCAGGTTCGCCCAAGTTATCCACAAAGTATAGCACTTTGGTTGCAAGATCGGCTCCAACTTAGCTCAGAAACCAAGCTCTTAGACCTTGGTTCTGGGACTGGCAAATTCTTACCTTATTTACAACAAATAACACAGCACATTATAGCTGTAGAGCCCATTGATGAAATGTTGGCTCAATTAGAACAAGCTTATCCAAATGTTCAAACCTTGCAAGCATTTAGCCACAATATTCCTGTTCAAGCAGAAACAGCAAATGTAGTGACCTGCGCGCAATCATTTCATTGGTTTGCCAATATTGAAACATTAACAGAGATTCACCGTATATTAAAACCCAATGGCTATTTAGTTCTTATTTGGAATCAGCGAGATATTGGCGTAAATTGGGTAAAAGCCTTAGCAGATTTAATTTCACCTTTTGAAGGCGACACACCTCGCTACCATAGCAATTTATGGCAAAAAGCCTTTCAACAACAAAGCTTATTCAAACTTTATCAAGAAACTACAATTCCGCATTTGCATCATGGTACAGTGGAACAAGTGGTTTCAAAGCGCTTACTTTCAACCAGTTTTATTGCTGCAATGCCTAAGCCCAAACAGCTTGAACTAAAAGCACAATTTGAAAAAATCATTTATGAACATACAGGGAAATCTGCACAAAACCCTATCGATTTTCCATATACCACGCATGTTTATGTTTTTGAAAAAATAACGACAGAATAGGATGATCTTCACATGAATATTTCTCTGAAACGCGTAGCTTTTCCTGCACTTATTTGCTCTGCATTTTTATTAAGTGCGTGTGGCAATAAAAATACAGAACATTCAGATGAAGTAACACCTGAAGATAAAGTCATGCAAGAATTATCATCTGAAGCGATTCGGAATTTCGACAAAACACCAAATGATCAGCACGATATTCTTTTACTTGTAGACTACGATTATCGCTACACTCAAGTAAGCGATGAAATGGAAGATGAATTAATTAAGCTTTCGAAGTCTGGTGATTTAACCGCTGAATTTTCATATACACGTAAAAAAGATAATTTAGTTTCTGCATCGGAAATGCTTAAAAATTTAGATTTAAAAACTGAACAAGGTCGTTATATTCAAGGTTTAATTGCAGGCTATTGGGATCAGCAATTAAAGCTTTTAGAACAACATAAAGACAAAACACTCAATGATAAAAGCTTATCTGAAGATAAATTGAAAGGATTAGGCGGCTATTTACACGCACAAGATCAACTTGAAAATTGGCGTTCTCAATACCCTGAAATAGAAGCTCAGCTTGATCCTTAATAAGAAATAAAACACACCATAAAAAAGGAATCGACTTCGATTCCTTTTTTAATACCTAAATTCATCTACTGACTTAAGTATTGATGTACACCTTCGCCTGCTGCGCGACCTGTGGCAAAACATGCTGTTAGCAAATAACCGCCTGTCGGGGCATCCCAATCGAGCATTTCACCACATAAAAATAATGCAGGGTTCGACTTCAACTGTAAGTGTTCAGTTAATGCTTCTTGCTTTACACCACCAGCACAACTTATCGCTTCTTCAATAGGTCTAAAGCCATTGAGTGGAATCACCAAATTCTTCACATGCTGTGCCAATGCATTTGCATCTGTCCAAATATTTTTGGCAACAAACTCACGCACTAAATTTGCTTTTGCTGTATCTAAGCCTGCTTTACGCCAAATATTACTTAACGATTGTTTTTTACTTGGCTGTAATTTTTTTGCAAGTTGCTCAACGCTTTGATCGGGCAATAAATCTAAGGTTAATGCCATAGATTCACCACGTTTCACTTGCTCACGTAAAGCGCGACCTTGTTTATACACCAAGCCACTTTCTAAACCATAATGGCTAATGACAATATCACCACTCGATTTATCGCCATTATTTACCCAAGCTTCAACGCGCTTTAATGGTTCGCCAAATACAGGTTGCATGAACTTAGACCACGTAATTTCTACGCCTGCATTACTCGCTTGAAATGCTTCAATTTCAGATGTATTCAGCCATTTCTGCCATGCTCCATCACTTCCGAGTTTTGACCAAGAAACTGCACCGCAAGCCAGAACAATGGCATCAAATTTTTCTTCTAGAATTTGATCAGAGACAAGGTTTTGAATACTTAAAGTTGCATCTTTTAAGTCTAAAACTTGATGTCTATAGTGAAATTTAACACCATCATCCATAAGGCGTTTTAACCACGCACGAAGCAATGGCGCAGCTTTCATTTCAATGGGAAATACACGCCCTGACGTACCAATATAAGATTCAATGCCCAAGCTTTTCATCCACGCTTGAATCCAATTGGCATCCCACTGTTTGACCCAAGGGCTTAACCATTCCACCCGATCATATCGCTGTACAAAAACATCTACAGGTTCTGCATGTGAAATATTTAAACCTGTTTTGCCTGCCATTAAAAACTTACGAGCAGCAGATGGCTTTTGTTCATACACATGAACATCGTAATTTTGCTGACTAAGCACTTCAGCAGCCATAAGTCCTGCAGGACCTGCACCAATAATTGCAACGCGCTTGTTCATGAAAACTTAATCCGCTTTCACTTCAGTGACATTTGTTTGATTCACACCTTGTAAAGGCTGAAAATCATCAAAACGTGTTGTGTAGTTTTCAGGCTTGGTAATAATAAGTTGCTGACATAATTCGCCACGCTCTAAATATTTAATTTCAAAATGCGTACGTGCCGATGTTGCAGGAATCACTTCTTTTACGAAAGGAAGCTTCCATACATCTATAAGTTGGTTTTGTGCTTCTTCAATATATTCAGGAATATTACTGGATAAAGTAATTGTACCGCCCTCTTGTAAACGAGAAATTAAAAACTCAAAGAACGGCATATTTAACCAGCGCTGTGCAGGATTATGCGGTTCTGGGTTTGGGTACAAAATAAAAAATTGCTCAATTTGCGCAGGAAATAATGCATGAACCACCCATGGTAAAGCATCTGCATGAACAGGCTGAAAATTGCTTTGACCTTCAATACCATGCTGTTTTTGCATAGCCAAAAACTTTTCACGTGTACGTTCAACCGCAATCAATTTTTTATTTAGGTTTTGTCCACTAAAAAGTAGCGCGTGCTTTCCTTTACCTGCACCAATTTCTACACAAATAGGTTCATTAGAAATGGCTTGGAAATCTCGAGGAGCATGCATACGCTGTGCTTGAAATTGACGAATTGGCATAATCAGATCAAACTAATAAAAATCTGCACAAGTCTAACAAGTGCAATTGCTTTTGACTAATTGAATCATCCGTTTTCATTTGGAGTTTTTGAATGCCTACAACTTTAAACTGCTCACGTTGTGGCGAATTGACCACTTGGGAAGATAATCCATATCGCCCATTTTGTTCTGAAAGATGCAAACTGATTGACTTTGGTGCATGGGCAAATGAAGGCTATAAACTGCCAACTCAAGATGCACCACAAGCAGATGGTGGTCGTGAAGAAGATCAGTATTAATTTTTAAAATGACAAATAAAAAGGTCTGAATATTCAGACCTTTTTTTATGGCGTAAATGTGGCTATAAAATTAGCCTGCTTTACTTGCTACAAATGGATTGTGCTGTTTTTCAAAGCCAATGGTACTTAGTGGACCATGACCTGAAATAAATTGTGTTTCATCTGGCAAGCTAAAGCATTCGCGTTGAATAGAATCTAACAATTGTTGATGATTTCCGCGTGGAAAATCTGTACGCCCAATAGAGCCTTTAAACAACACATCACCTGTCCATAACAAACTATATTTTTTGTTATAGAACATCACATGCCCTGGTGTATGTCCTGGTGCAAAGCGTACTTCAAATTCTTCTTCGCCCAACGTTAAAACTTCTGTACCTTCTAACCACTGGTCCACTTCTACTTTTTCAGGAATTGGAAAACCATAACGTGCAGAAACTTCTTGAATTTGATCTAACCAAAAAGCGTCTTCTTTATGCGGACCAATCACAGGAACAGACCACACTTTTTTCAATGTGCCCACAGCACCTGCATGATCTAAATGACCATGCGTTAGCCATAATTCTTTCACCGTTAAGCCCAGTTTTTCTACTTCAGCTTTTAATATTTCGGCATCGCCACCTGCATCAATCAAAACGGCTTCTTTGGTTTCAGAATCCCAAACAATTGAACAATTTTGCTGGAATGCCGTGACAGGCACAATTTTGACTTGCAACATATGGCGAAAACCTCAGGTATTTAGTGGGCTAATGTTTGCTTTAATGCATCAAGATTAGCTTGAAGCAAGTGATTGAGCAATTCTAAATGATCATCACGTGAATTTAATGCAGGAATATACGCGTAACTTTCACCACCAGCCTGCTTAAATACTTCTTCATTTTGAATAGCAAGTTCTTCAAGGGTTTCTAAGCAATCTGCTGAAAAAGCTGGACTCATAATTTGCACAGATTTAACACCTTGTTTACCCCAATCTTCAAGCAAAACATCGGTATAGGGTTTCACCCACTCTTGCTTTCCAAAGCGAGATTGAAAGCTAATTGCCCATTCATTTTCAGATAAACCTAAAGCCTCTGCGACTAGTTTTGCTGTTAAGCGACAGCGGTCTGCATAGGGGTCTCCCTTATCTGCATAAGGTTGCGGAATACCGTGAAATGACATCAATAATTTTTCAGCTTTACCATGTTCAGTCTGATACTCACGCACACTTTGCGCTAAAGACTGAATATAAAGTGGGTGCTGATAATAATCGCGAATAAATGAAATGCCCGGCAAATTACGTTGCTTCGGAATCCATTTTGCAAAAGCATCAAATAATGGCGCTGTAGATGTTGCGGAATATTGTGGAAACAATGGAAATAATATGACGTGATCTTGCGGATTTTGACTTAAGGTTTCTAAAACCGATGCAATTCCCGGATTGCCATAGGTCATCGCAGGAATAATATTCAATTCAAATTCAGGATATTGCTGAATTAGTGATTTCTGCACAGCTTCAACTTGCTGCATTAAAATTTCACGCATTGGTGAATCTTGATTCCACACCATTTCATAAGCATGTGCTACGCGTTTAGGACGAAATGGTAAAACAAACAAATTTAAAATAATTTGCCAAATAGGTTTTGGAATTTCAATGACACGCTGATCGGACAAAAACTGCTTTAGGAATTGACGAACTGCGGGAACCGTAGGTTCATCTGGCGTACCTAAGTTGGCAAGTATAATTGTAACTTTGGGTTTTGCTGCAGTCATCATCAAGCCTTCTTCTCATTAAGATTGAACAGGCTTACTTTAACAGCTTTCTAGGTATTCTTGATATTGATTAATTCTGAGATCTAAATTGTAAAGTCCGATCATTATCTAATAAATTACTTTCTAGAAGACGCTTTGCTTTTGGCGTAACTTTCCAAAGCATCCGCTGACGATCATCTCGACCTGATGGCACAATCCAGTCATTTTCACGCATTTGCATTTTAATAGCATGTAAAGCACGAACATTAATTTGCGCACGGGCAATTGCATGTACTCGAGGCATTTCCTCTTGTGCGTCTGAAAGTCCAGTTTCATTTAAATATTCATTCATACACTTAGAAAAAAAATCTTCAGGTGTAGGATTAATAAATGCTGAACCTAAAACACTGAGTAATTGTGCCCACTTCATACGGCGCATTGCATTTAATTCTTTAAAATTACCATCTTGATAAGCATGCATTCTATATTCAAAAGCAAAGTCTTCATGCATTGAAACTTTTTGAACATTTAAAAATGGATCGGCTTCTCGTGTTCCTGCACTTGTTTCCAATTGCACAATTTTAGCCTTAAGCGCTTCAATTTCATCATGCAATGCCTGTGTATTTTGTGGACGAACCCATCCCAAAACAGGATATCTTTCTAAAATCTGAGACATATTTAAACGTACAGCAAGCTCTAAATCTCGCATAGTTCGATATGTAAAAATTTGGTCAACTTCTTGCATAATAATTTTGCGGAACTCTTTAAATTTTTCACGCAATTCAGGCTTTTCATCATGCAATGATTCATCACGTGAATCTGGATCTTCATGTATAAAAGCAATAATTGGTTTTTGCTTGGTCACTGCATAAATATATTCAAGATGCATATACCCTACACCAGATACAGATTGCTCTCCGTATTGGCTACCTAAAATCACCACGACATAATCACAATCATCAATTTGACGGCGTGCAAAAGTGGTACTTAAAGGTGTCCGTTGCTCTAAACCCCAAGAGAAAAAACCCATGCCCACTAAAGTTTGAGACACAACAATTCGCTCTGGTTGCATTTCGCTTCCAGACGTAGAGATAAAAACCTGATAACGCTTATCTAGCATTGGGTTTCCCTTAATACATTATATATTTTTAAATTCATTTAACTTTAAGAATAATACGTCTAAAAATATGAATTTTAAATATTTTTTATTTCCCAAGTTAAATCACTCGGAATAAGATGCTGCAATACGGGTGTTAATGTATCTGCATTATTTCCACTTACATAACAAGAAATACGTAAATCTGAATAAAGTCCCTGTTCAAATAGTAACTCATTTTTTATTAAAATGCGGGATGTTTGTCGTGCTACAGCTTGCCCAGAATCAATTAATTTTAATTTTTCTGCAAAAATATACTGAATCGCAGGCTTCAAAAATGGGTAATGCGTACAACCCAAAACCAAATAATCTGCTTGTTGATCTACAGCAGGCTGTAATATTTTTTGTAATGTCGTTAAACATTCTTCGCTCATTTGTTCACCTGCTTCAACAAATGGCACTAACTCTAAACAAGTAATTGGAAGAACGGTAACATTGGCAGGAATAGCAAAACGCTCAACAACGTCTTTAATTAAATTTCCACGAAAAGTTGCAGGTGTTGCGAGCACAGCAACCGTTTTTGTTGTTGTTTGAAGCACAGCAGGTTTAAGCGCAGGCACCAAACCTATAATAGGAAAGTTTTCACCATAATGTTCGCGCAAATAATCTAAGCTAAATGCAGATGCTGTATTACAAGCTACTACCGCAACTTTACAACCTTTACGATATAACCATTCAATTGCATGCGCTGTCAGCTCACGAATATTTTGATCATCTCGTGGGCCATAAGGAACATTTGCCGTATCTGCATAATAAACAATATGTTCATTTGGTAAATGTCGTGCAATTTCTATTGCAATAGATAAGCCCCCTACGCCCGAATCAAAAATTCCGATAGGTGCATTAGCTTGCGCCTTATGCATCGGTTCATTTAAAGGACTAATAGGTTGAATAGCGGACATATCTTTACATTCAAAAGTGCGAAATAAGATGATTAAAGCTTAAACCTCAGGTTCCTAATTGCAAGTGTAAATCACCACTTTTTAATAATAAAAATGCATCACCCTGCTCATTTTCTTTTAACTCACCCATTTCAACCAAATGAAAAAAGGAAGATCTTTGAATTAATGCATTTATACCAAAGCGCACATGCACATAAGGACGCAACTCACCTTCATATTCACGCATAAAAATAGGATGGTCTTCATCTACAATAATGATGTCTTGCGTTGTGGTTTGAAGCTGAATATACGTTTTATGTTCTATTTCAACTAAATCGACCTGATTTACAAACAAAGGCTCATCTTCAACTTCAATTTCTATTTGCTCGACAGGTGTTTTTAAATAGAATTTTCCATCTTCTTTCCAAAGCACTGTAGAAAACAGTTCAATGAGTGGCTGTCTTTTAATCAATTGACCTTCGTGCCACCATTCGCCATTTGCTTTTATCTGCAAATTCATTGTGCCACAATGCTTTGGGTGCCATTGGTCTAAAGGTGGAATAGATTTTTTATGACCGTACTGTCCATCTTTTAAGTATTGTGCAATGCCCATTAAATTCTTATTATCAGAAATCGCTAGTTTTTTCGTCGGATTTGGTAAATTATTTTGATTAACCATAAATGAATGCCCTACAGACGGAAAAATAATATGATTCAGCCAATTGGCTAGATCACTGATTAAAACTATACTAGCGCACATTACAAAAGACACGATATATATTGTGTCTGGGTACAGATACTCATGGCAGCACCGAATTGAAAAATTACGGATGCCACCTTCGCTACTAATGAGGAGTCCGACATGGAACACATCGAACGTGAATCGATGGAGTTTGACGTAGTAATCGTAGGCGCAGGACCAGCTGGTCTTTCTGCAGCGATTAAAATTCGTCAACTTGCAATTGAAAACAACCTAAATGATCTTTCCGTTTGTGTCGTAGAAAAAGGCTCCGAAGTTGGTGCACATATTCTTTCTGGTGCTGTGTTAGAACCACGCGCAATAAATGAGTTGTTCCCGAACTGGAAAGCAGAAGGCGCTCCGCTTAACGTACCTGTGACAGAAGACAAAACTTACTTCTTAATGTCAGATGAAAAAGCACAAGAAGCACCACATTGGATGGTTCCAAAAACCATGCACAATGAAGGTAACTATGTTATTTCATTAGGTAACGTTGTTCGTTGGTTAGGTACAAAAGCAGAAGAATTAGAAGTTTCTATTTTCCCTGGTTTTGCCGCTTCAGAAATTCTTTATCACGAAGATGGTACTGTAAAAGGTATTCAAACCGGTGATATGGGTATTGGCAAAGATGGCGAACCTACGCATAACTTTGCACCAGGTTATGAACTGCATGCGAAATACACTATTTTTGCAGAAGGCTGTCGTGGTCATTTAGGCAAACGTCTTATCGCAAAATACGACCTAGACAAAGATGCCGATCCACAACATTACGGTATTGGTATTAAAGAGCTTTGGGAAATTGATCCTGCTAAACATAAAGCAGGTACAGTTATGCATGGCGCAGGTTGGCCTTTAAGCGAAACAGGTTCTTCTGGCGGTTGGTGGTTATACCACGCAGAAAACAACCAAGTGACTTTAGGTATGATTGTTGACCTTTCATACACCAACCCACACATGTATCCATTTATGGAAATGCAACGTTGGAAAACACATCCGCTAATTAAGCAATACCTTGAAGGCGGTAAACGTATTTCTTATGGCGCACGTGCTGTGGTTAAAGGTGGCTTTAACTCACTTCCTAAATTCACATTCCCTGGCGGTTCTTTAATTGGTGATGATGCAGGTTTCCTAAACTTTGCCAAAATTAAAGGCTCACATACGGCTATGAAATCTGGCATGTTATGTGGCGAGGCAGTATTTGAAGCAATTGCTGCTGGTGTTGAAAAAGGCGGTGATCTAGCTGTTGCTCGTGTAACTGAAGGTGAAGATTTCTTTGCTAAAGAATTAACGGCTTACACAGAAAAATTCAACAACAGTTGGTTAAAAGAAGAGCTTTACAGCGCTCGTAACTTTGGCCCTGCAATGCACAAATTTGGTCAATGGATTGGTGGTGCATTTAACTTCATCGACCAAAACGTATTTAAAGTACCATTTACAGTTCACGATTTAATTCCTGACTTTAGTGCTTTAAAAACTGTTGATGCCGCTAACTTCAAGCCAAACTATCCTAAGCCAGATGGCAAGCTTACATTTGACCGTTTGTCTTCAGTATTTGTATCTAACACTGTACATGAAGAAAATCAGCCTGCTCACTTGAAACTGACAGATGCGTCTATTCCTGTAAATGTAAACTTACCAAAATGGGATGAGCCTGCTCAACGCTATTGCCCTGCTGGTGTTTATGAAATTATGGAAGAAAACGACGGTTCTAAGCGTTTCCAAATTAATGCAGCAAACTGTGTTCACTGTAAAACTTGTGACATTAAAGACCCATCTCAAAACATTACTTGGGTAACACCTGAGGGTGGCGGTGGTCCTAACTACCCTAACATGTAATGTCCTTGCGGCAGATAAAACTATGTTTTACCTACCTCATCTTGCGAAGCAGTGCTTCTCATATCCAAATATGTAATTTGGATCAAATCATATAATAAAAAATCCCTGCCAAGTGCAGGGATTTTTTATAGCTTAAAAAGCTTTAGCCTTTTTTTACTAAATAATGGAATTCTTTATTGCCATCTTCATCTAATTTTTCTTCTTGAAGTAATAATTCATGTCCTAAATGCATACAGAATTTTGGAATATCCCAAGAGGTAGAATTATCTGTAGCAAAAACTTCAACCACATCGCCAGATTTAGACTTACGAATGGCTTGATGCAACATCATGACAGGTTCAGGACAACGTAAACCACGTGTATTTAATTGAATACTGGGTTCAATAAATGAATCAGACATCATAAAACTCAAAAATTTAGACTGTTTATATTCTAGCATAAAGCGCGAATTCTCTATGTAACACAAACTGTTGCGTAATTGAAAAGCGCTACACAAAAATTATGGATATACAACTATTTAATAGGTAGACATCAATATTTTCTTCAGTATGATAAAATTACATTTTTGATATTTTAAGAGTCTTCAGGAAAGATCATGCACGACGAATCAAGCCCATCGTGGGGAATGCGTGGCTTACGCAAATGGTTAGGTACGGCACCAGAAACTCGCGATGAGCTACTAAAATTAGTACAAGATTCACGTCGGTTTTTAGAACCAGACACCGTTGCAATGCTTGAAGGTGTTTTAGACCTTCCTGCAACAAAAATTCGCGAAGTTATGACTCCGCGTACTTCTATGATTAGCTTACAAGAAGATGATGAGTTACTTGATATTTTACATGTGCTTGTAGAATCGGCACATTCACGTTTTCCTGTATTCTCTTCTGACCAACCCGACAATGTTGTGGGTATTTTATTGGCAAAAGATCTTCTGCCATTTCTAACAGAACCAAATACAAAAGTGGATATTCGCGCATTAATGCGTCAACCGCTATTTGTTCCTGAAAGTGCGCGTTCAGACCAAGTTCTACGTATGCTTAAAAACACACAAACGCATATTGCAATTGTGATTGATGAATATGGCACAACGTCTGGCTTAGTCACACTTGAAGATATTCTAGAAGAAATTGTCGGTGAAATTGAAGATGAACACGACAAAATTGATGAAGAAGCACAGTACATCATTCCAGATGAAGATCCTAAAACAGCAAATACGTGGATTGTTCAGGCACTCACACCAATTGAACATTTTAACGATGTTTTAAGTTCTGAGTTCTCAGATGATGAAGTTGAAACTGTTGGTGGCTTATTACTACAAGAAATTGGTTTAGTAAGCGACTTAGAAGGTCAAGTTGTTGAAATTGATAACTGGGAATTTACAATTCTAGAAGCAGATTCACGTACCATTCACCTCATAAGAGCCAAACGTAAATGAGGACATCTTTTAATAAGTTGTTAAAACCATCTGAACAACAAGAACAATTGCCTTTAATTTACCCTTTGCTCATTTCATTATTAGCAGGGGGAGTTTTTAGTTTTGCCCTAGCACCTTACCATTATTGGTGGCTTGCTATTTTATCGCCTGCCCTACTTTATGCGACCTTACGCAACCGCAGTCCAAAGCATGCTGCTTTAATTGGTTGGGCTTATGGTTTTGGCTTATGGTTTGTTGGCGCATTTTGGCTTTATACCTCCATCCATGTTTATGGCGATACCAACTCTGCTTTGAGTGTGCTTCTCATTGCTCTCATGGCAATTACGATGGGACTGTTTACCGCAGTTCAAACTTGGGTATATAGACGCTTTTTCCCAGAAACACCATTAACATTTGCACCACTTTGGGTGTTCTTTGAATGGGCAAAAACTTGGGTATTTACAGGCTTCCCTTGGCTTTTTGCAGGTTATGCATTCACAGAACGCTTCTTAGATAATTACGCACCGCTATTTGGTATTTTTGGCGTTTCATTCGTTGTTATTATTTTAGCATGTGCTTTAGTTGAAATTATTCAAAAACGTGTATTTTGGATTATTCCTTCTGCAATATTGCTGATCGGTGCATTTGCAGCATCTTTCATTCAATTTGTCACACCAAAAAATGAAATGCCGTTATCTGTTTCATTGGTTCAAGGAAATATTCCACAAGACCGAAAATGGTTAGCAGAATACCAAGTTAAAACTTTAGAAATTTATACAGATTTAACTTCAAAAGAATGGGGTCGTGACCTAATTGTTTGGCCAGAATCTTCCATTCCAATGCCACAAACTGAAATTCAACCTTTCTTGAATTCTATGGCTTACCAAGCAAAAAATATGAATTCAGCTTGGGTCACAGGCATTATTTATATAGATCCTAAAACATCTCAGCAAGAAAACCGCCTCATGTACTACAACAGTATTATGGCGTCTGGACACGAAGCTGAGGGACTGTATAAAAAGCAACGCTTAGTTCCTTTTGGTGAATATATTCCATTATCAGGCTTATTGGCTTGGGTTTTACCTGCAATGCAAAATGACCCTTCAATGGCTGGTTTTTCTCGTGGAGATAACAATCAACACGCACTGTCTATTAAAAACCATAAATTAGGTGCTGCAATTTGCTATGAAGTTGCTTATCCAAATTTAACCAGACGTAATGCACAAAATAGCGATTTCTTAATTACGGTATCAAATGATGCTTGGTTTACAGGAACCGCTGGCCCTCAACAACATTTACAAATGGTACAAATGCGTGCCAAAGAAAATGGCCGTTGGTTCATACGTGCAACGAATACAGGCGTAACTGCCTTTATTAATGAACAGGGACAAATTGTTAAACGCGCACCAATGGATGAAGCAATCGTATTACGTGGTGATTTACCTGCAATGCAAGGTGAAACGATTTACACACGTTTAAGCGACTGGCCTGTGCTGATCTTCTCTGCCCTTCTACTTTTATTGGGCTTAAAATTCCGCCCACGTAAAATTGATGTGTCGTTTAAATCTAGACGTTAAAGAAAAATTTATTTAGAAAATAAAAAAACCGAGATCATGTCTCGGTTTTTTATTGAAATAGATTTAAATGTGAGCAACTAAATAAGAAATCATCGCTGCAAGTGAAATCATAGGTACATAACTGTATAAACCAATCATTCGTTGTTCAAACGCTGTTGTTTCTTGTTGTTTTAATTTTAATACTGTTGCTTGCAATGCAGACCAAAAGCTCAAAATAAACAATGAACTTAGTAAGCTTAATGCAAAAAAGCCAACCATAATTTGGCTACTACCTTCTGTAGATTGCCAAACATGTAAAATACCTTGGCTCAATGGAAGTATGCTTAAAATTAAAAGAACAGATTTCAGCACAGACCAATGAAATAGATTGATTTCATCTGACAAAATTAATGCTTTCATACCATCCTCCTTCAGCAAATTGGTTACCATGTAGACATTATGCAAGGTTTTAAATAAATAGAAAGTCTATATTTCTTCACATTTTCCGATTATTGTAATCAATACATATGGGAATAATTCTTATTATAAATACCACAAACAATTATTATATTTAATCAATAATAAACAATTACTTATATTATAAATAGATACTGATATTTATTATCATTTACCATTAAATTGAATTATCCAATAAAGAAAAATGATATATCCCATAAAAACTGAATATAGAATTATTCCCATTTAAATAAATAAGAACACTCATCTCTAATTCAAAGTTTTTCACAATCTGCAGTATCACTAATAGTAAAAAATCACGTTATTTGGCACTTAAAATATCGACATACAAGAGCACACATTTTTTCATATATAGGTCTTGATAATTTTTCTATTTCATATATGATTACCTCAACTAGAAAAATTCTTGTTTAGTAACCTTCTTTAAGTATCGCAGTTTTAGTCATAATCCTTCGTTTTTTCAGATATTAAACTTTCTGTATTTTTCAAAGTTATTATCAGCCACCTTAAAATGGCTACAGTCATCAAATTTATGTAGGATATATCATGTCTAACACAGTTACTGGTACAGTAAAATGGTTCAACGAAACTAAAGGTTTCGGTTTCATTCAACAAGAATCAGGTCCAGACGTTTTTGCTCATTTCAGCGAAATCACTGGTTCAGGTTTCAAAACTTTAGCTGAAGGCCAAAAGGTTTCTTTCAGCATCGCTCAAGGTCAAAAAGGCCCGAACGCTGTAAACATCGTTGCTCTTTAATTAGCAATGAATAAAAAAAGCACTTTATAGTGCTTTTTTTTCGTCTGTACTTTTTACAATGACAACTTAAATATATATAGCTCACTCCCTGTCACAACAACCAAAACTATAATTTCTCTTTGCGTAGTTGCATTCAACGACTAAAATCATTCATATTCCTTACTGAGCACTTCAATTTTCACGCATCAAAATTTAATATCACATTCAAATAAAAAGGACTTCATTCAGCATTATGCAAAATGTCTATTCAAACAGTTCAGGCACTCATCGTATTCGCGTTGCTGTCCCTGTTTATTTATACGATTGTTTTGACTACATGCTCAGTCCTGAACAGTATCAACAAGTTGAAGTTGGAGCGCGTGTTTTAGTTTCATTCGGGCGTCAAAACTTAGTTGGTATTGTGATGGAAAAACTTCCATTAGATGCACCTATTGATCCTGCTTTTAAACTCAAAGCAATTACAGAATTATTAGATGATCGTGCAATCTTAGATACAAATGTTTTAAAGCTACTCACTTGGTCTGCACAGTATTATCAATTTCCAATTGGTGAAGTAATGCAAGCCGCATTACCAACCTTACTTCGCCAAGGTAAGCCTGCCGATATTCTTGCAAGAGTCTGGAATTTATTAGATTTAGATGCTGAGAGTAAACTTAAACGCTCCGAGAAACAGCAAGAAGCTTATAAAATTTTAAAACTTCATCCTGTTGGAACAACTGAGAGTGTTCTAAACTTAGCAGGAATTGAAACAAGTACTTTAAAAGCATTAGAAAAAAAACAAATTTGCGAATGTATTTTAGAGAAACAAGATTTATCTCCTGTACCTGTAAGTATGGCTCAAATGCCATTAACAGCAAATCCTGATCAAAAAAATGCGATAGATACTATTTTGAAATATCAAAATAAATATCAGGCTTTTTTACTCGATGGCTTAACAGGCAGTGGTAAAACTGAAGTTTATTTACAAATCATGCAGGAAGTATTAAAAAAAGGGCAACAAGTTTTAGTCCTTGTACCTGAAATTGGACTCACACCACAAACTGTTAGCCGTTTCCAATCTCGCTTTCATTGCAATATTGCCCTACTACATTCTGGCTTAAATGACACCAAACGCTTACAAGCATGGCAACATGCTCAAGCAGGAAAAGCATCTATTATTTTGGGAACGCGTTCTGCAATTTACACCCCGCTTCCTAATTTAGGCTTAATTATTTTAGATGAAGAACATGATCTTTCATTTAAACAACAAGAAGGTTTCCGCTACCACGCACGTGATGTCGCTTTATACCGTGCCCATTTAGAAAGTTGCCCTATTATATTAGGCTCAGCAACACCAAGTATTGATAGTTATGCTTTGGTTGATCAAGGCAAAATGAAAAAGTTAGAGCTGAACCAACGTGCAGGTTCGGCTATCATGCCTAAAATTCATGTGCTCGATTTAAAAATCGCTCAAAAACAGCATGGTATTAGCCAAGCTTTAATTCAAGAAATACAAAAAAGATTAGAAAAAAAAGAACAAGTTTTAATTTTTCTAAATCGTCGTGGTTATGCACCCGTGCTTATTTGCGATAGTTGTGCTTGGCAAGCTAAATGCCCAAATTGCGATGCTAATTTCACTTTACACAATAAGCCTTATCTACATTTACACTGTCATCATTGTGGAACAATTCATAGAAAACCCGACCAATGTCCGCAATGTAATCACACAGAATTAAAACCTATTGGCATGGGAACAGCAAAAGTTGAAGATCACTTAAATAAATTATTCCCTGACTTTGACGTGATTCGAGTAGATCGCGACTCTACAAGTCGTGTTGGAAGTTGGCAGAAAATTTATGATCGCATTCAAACCAGTGAACCTGTCATTTTATTGGGCACACAAATGCTCGCAAAAGGACACCACTTCCCTTATGTCACTTTGGTTGCCATTTTAGATATAGATTCAGGCTTATTAAGTGTAGATTTCCGTGCACCTGAACGTACAGCACAACTGATTGTTCAGGTTGCAGGTCGTGCGGGTCGTGGAGAACGTAAAGGTGATGTTTATTTACAAACATTACGTCCAGATCATCCTTTATTAAATACTTTAGTTAAGGAAGATTACCGCCAATTTGCACAGCAAACTTTAGCTGAACGAAAAATGGCTTTACTCCCTCCTGCTCGTTACTCAGCACTTATTCGCTGTGAATCAAAAAGCCAAGATATTAATCAAGACTTCCTCAAACAGCACGCTCAATTACTACGTGATAACTCAGAAAACCTAATTGATATTTGGGGCCCAATTCCTGCTCCAATGGAAAGAAAAGCGGGCCGCTTTCAAGCACATATGGTTTTGTTATCGACAGATAGAGCCAGATTACATTTTTATATTCGCCAATGGTGGCAAAACATGTTGCAACAAAAGCCATCTGGCATGAAACTAAGCTTAGATATAGACCCTCAAGAACTCAGCTAAGTTAGCATCAAACCACTTAAGCTTTTTTAGGACAGCGCATGTCATTATTGTTGCAAATTACCATTTTTCTTGGAGCATCTTTAGTTTTTGTACCTTTGCTCAAGCGCTTTGGTATTGCAACAGTACTCGGCTATTTATTTACAGGTGTTGTGCTAGGACCAAGTGTTTTCAATATTGCAAATGACCCTGAATCTATTCAAAAGCTTGCAGAGTTTGGCGTCATCTTATTGATGTTCATTATTGGTTTAGAGCTACGACCACAACGCTTATGGGAACTTCGTAAATCTATTTTTGTAATCGGTAGTGCTCAAGTTGCTATTACAGGCATTATTCTAGCAGCAGTAACATTATTCGCATTAAACCAAAATTTATCTGCAAGCATTGTTATTGGTTTTGCATTGGCTCTTTCATCTACTGCCTTTGCTCTGCAACTACTCAATGAAAAACAAGAATTAAATACAACACACGGTCAGCAATCTTTTTCTATTTTGCTCTTTCAAGATATTGCTGCCATTCCTCTAATTGCAATTATTCCACTACTTGCAGGCAATAATTCTGTACATCATGGTGTCGCTTATTTCGCTGCAATTATCGCAACATTTACAGGTTTATTTTTATTTAGTCGCTATTTAATGCGCCCATTTTTCCGCTTTGTTGCAAAAAGTGGCGCACATGAACTTATAACAGCAGTCGGACTATTTATTGTTTTAGCTGTTGTCTCTTTAATGGATGTTTTAGGTATTAGCACCACGCTTGGTGCATTCTTAACAGGTGTTCTTTTAGCAGACTCAGAATTCCGTCACGAATTAGAAGCAAGTATTGCCCCATTTAAAGGCTTATTACTTGGCTTATTCTTTATGACTGTAGGCATGACCACACAACTGTCTTTATTAGTCGATATGCCATGGCTAATTATTGGTGGAACAATTGCCTTACTCATCATAAAAATAATTTCATTAACTGCAATTGCACGCTATTTCAAATATTCATGGCGTAATAGCTTATTACTTGCAGCTTGCTTAGCCCAAGGTGGTGAGTTCGCATTTGTTATATTTAACGTTGCGCAAAGTGAACAAGTACTTAGCCAGGCCATGATTCAACCGCTCACACTTATTGTGACTTTATCTATGGTTTTAACTCCAATTTTATATTGGCTGATTAACCGTTTTATTATTCCGCTATTCGATAAAAAAATAACGCCTGTTTATGATGAAATTCCCAACACAAACATACCGATGATTATTGCGGGTTTTGGTCGTTTTGGACAAATTATTGCACGTGTTGCGCACTTACAACATTTACCTTTTACCGCAATTGATATTAGTTTAGAAAAAGTAGATTTCGTTAGAAAATATGGCGGTAAAGTTTATTATGGCGATGCAACTCAACCTGACATCTTACGTTCTTCAGGGATTGAGCATGCTAAAGTTTTTGTTTTAGCAATTGATGATATTGAAGATTCAATGAATATCGCACGTCATATTCGCCTAAATTATCCAGATTTAAAACTCTTGGTTCGTGCGCGTGATCGTCATCATGTTCATTTATTAAGAGATTTAGGAATTGAACATATTTGGCGTGAAACTTACTTATCTTCATTAGGCATGGCGTATCGCGTACTTTGTGATTTAGGAATTAGCGAAAACGATGCTTATAAAAGTATTGAATTATTCCGAGATTACGATGAAAAATCTTTGGCACAACAACAACGTGTCTATACAGATGAAGAAAAAATTTATGAATCACATCGTAATGCCTTAGCAGAACTTGAACATTTATTTGAAAATGATGCAATCACACGAGAAACCACAACAGGTGTCGACTTAAAACGTGGATTAGAAGCGCATCGAATTGATGTTACTCATGATGAATCTAAATGACTTGTGTTTTAAAATATCGTCACCATTAAGTTAGGGTTATGGAGAAATTTATGTCTGATTTACGTCAACGCTTTTATATTGAAGATAGCCCTATTCGTGGTGAAGTTGTTCATCTTGAAGAAGCTTTGCAAATAATCCTTGCACAACGTGACTATGCACCTGCAATTCAAATTTTGTTGGGTGAAATGCTGAGTGCAACTGCATTACTTGCAAGCACCTTGAAAATTAAAGGACGCATTAGTCTTCAAATTCAAGCTTCAGGTGCACTGCAATGGGCAATGGCTGAATGTAACCATTTGGGTGAAGTTCGTGCTTTAGCTGACTATGAATCGGACCCTATTTTTGAACATGCTGAAGATAGCAGCACGGTATTTAAAACGCTTGTAAGCCCTGTTCTATTTATTAATATTGAACCTGAATTTGGCGAACGCTACCAAGGTATTGTTCCTTTAGATAAGCCCAATTTAGCAAGTTGCTTAATGCAATATTATGATCTCTCTGCACAGCTTCCAACACGCATTAGCTTAGCAAGTAATGGCCAACGTTCAGGTGGCTTACTCATTCAATTATTACCACGTAATAATGAAGAAGAACAAAAAATTGTAGATGAAGATTTATGGCCACGTATGACAATGTTGACATCAACATTGAAAAAAGATGAGCTCACAGATCTTCCTGCAACAGAAATTCTTTATCGTTTATACAACGAAGAAGACGTTCGTTTGCCAGATGCTGAACAACTTAAATTTGGTTGCACATGTTCTAAAGAACGCTGTGAAACCGCGCTCGAACAAATTGGTGTAAATGCTGTTCGTGAAACTTTAGAACATCAAAACCCAATTGAAATGGATTGCCAATTCTGTAATACCCGCTATCAATTTACAGCAGAAGAAGCACTCGCTCTTTTTGGCGAACATTTAAGTTAAGTTTCTCTATAAAAAAGGATGATTTTTGTCATCCTTTTTTATTTGCCTAAAATTAAAACAATAAAACACCACTTATGTGAATAGCTTAACAATTCCCGTGTTTCTTCATGTTTTAAATAATGAAAAGAACGCTATAAATACGCCTTATTTATTTTTATAGATTGTTTAGAAAAATCGATCTTATAATTTTAGGCTCACTCTCCCATGTATAGAAAGTTTCTTAAGCCAATAAGCATATTAGGTATCGCTTTACTCTCAAATTACAGCTTTGCAAATATAGATCCACTTATTGGAAAGTGGAGAACAATAGATGAACGCACTGGCTACTCACTGTCAGATATACAAATCAGCAAGATGAAAGATGGCTCTTACAAAGCCACAATTATTGAAATACGTGCTGCTCCAGGTGCCCCTCTTGTTAGTACATGCACTCAATGCAAGGGGCAGTTTAAAAACAAACCGCTTGTCGGATTTTTAACGCTATATAACCTAAAAGCATCCAGCAAAAATAAACTAGAATTTAGCAATGGAACATACAGAGATCCAAAAACAGGTCTTGAATATAAAAGTCATGTTCGACTGAGCAACAACGGCAAACACTTGAGTTTACGCAATACTCTACCAAACAGTACGATTGGTCGTAACTTAACATGGGTAAAATATTAAGAAATTTTAATGAATTAGATAAATTTTTTATGTACTTTTTTGTCACATTTAGAAACAATAAGGTACAGTTTTGCAATACTGTAATATGTAAAAATCGCTTAATAATAATTCAAATTAGAGGATTTATACCTCTTATTGCATCTAACTAATAAGCAAATAAAAGGCTTATAAAATAGTAAAAAATACCGTTATATATGTGACATATATATTCTAAATATGTCATCCCAATCACTCAGATGAGGGTTTAAATGGCTTATGAACACTAAGGAATGCAATAAAAAACTAAAACATATGTTCCCCGAATTTCGGGAGATCATACAAAAATTACGTGAAGACAATCCTCACTTTGCCAAGATTTTCGAAGAGCATGAAATCTTAGATAAAGAAATTAATCATCTAGAGCAGAATCCTGTAAATTTAATTAACGATTCTATAGAAAGCTTAAAACGCAAAAAACTAAAGCTTAAAGATGAAATGTATCGGCTATTGAGTCATTTTAAATCTGAACTGAATGTCTAAATACATAAAAAATTAAGAATATTAAAACCGTATATTCAGTAATATGAATATACGGTTTTATATAAATTTAAATATTAAAAAAATCTTACATACTCGCAACACAATCACTTATATTTTTTATGTCTTTTCTTACCCAAAGTGCTAATCTTAAATTATAAACAGAAATAAACACTGCCTAAATTTAGTTTATTAGGCATCTTTTTCAAGCTCGATGAGGTAATGCAATGTTCCCAGAATATCGTTCGTTAATTAGTAAACTCAAACAAAGTAATGCGCATTTTTCAAAAATTTTTGAAGAACATAATGCACTAGATCATGAAATTATTCGTTTAGAAAAAGACCCTGTTACCAGTAATGTCGAGGACATCGATTTACTAAAAAGAAAGAAACTCAAACTTAAGGATGAGCTTTATGTCATGCTTAAACAAGCTGAAACATCTACCGAATAATCTCTAATTTATAAACACCCACAATAAAAAAGCCCGCATTATGCGGGCTTTTTAAACAATTAAAACTTCAAACAATTATGCTTGTTCGATGTCTTTCATTGTTAATTTAATACGGCCACGGTTATCTACATCCGCAACTTGTACTTTAACTTCTTGACCTTCTTTCAACACGTCTGCAACGTTCGCAATGCGTTCGTTAGAGATTTGAGAAATATGAAGTAAGCCATCTGTACCTGGAAGGATGTTTACGAACGCACCAAATTCAACGATACGGATAACTTTACCTACATAAAGTGTACCTGGTTCGATTTCAGCAGTAAGTGCTTGGATTTTAGCAACCGCAGCAGCAGCAGCAGCTTTAGTTTCACCAAATACGCGAACTGTACCGTTATCTTCAATATCGATTGCAGCTTTAGTTTCTTCAGTGATCGCACGAATAGTCGCGCCGCCTTTACCAATTACATCACGGATCTTATCTGGGTTGATATTGATCACTTGGAATGTAGGCGCATGCATAGAAATTTCAGAACGAGCGCGTGAAATTACTTGGTTCATTTCGTTCAAGATGTGCATACGACCAGCATAAGCTTGGTTTAATGCAGACTCCATGATCTCTTCAGTAATACCTTCGATCTTGATGTCCATTTGAAGTGCAGTAATACCGTTTGCAGAACCTGCTACTTTAAAGTCCATATCGCCTAAATGATCTTCATCACCTAAGATGTCAGAAAGAACTGCGAAACGCTCGCCTTCTTTCACAAGACCCATCGCGATACCAGCAACTGGTGCTTTAAGTGGAACACCTGCATCCATAAGTGATAATGAAGCACCACAAACAGAAGCCATTGAAGATGAACCGTTAGATTCTGTGATGTCTGATACGATACGAATTACATACGGGAAGCGGTCAGCTGCAGGAAGAACTGCCTGAACACCACGACGTGCCAAACGACCATGACCAATTTCACGACGTTTAGGACCAGATTCACGACCAGTTTCACCTACAGAGTATGCAGGGAAGTTGTAGTGAAGCATAAAGTTATCAGTTTTCGTACCCGCTAATGTATCTACCATTAACGCATCACGAGTATTACCCAAAGTTGTTGTTACTAACGCTTGAGTTTCACCACGCGTGAACAATGCAGAACCATGAGCGCGATCTAATACACCAACTTGTACGTCGATTGCACGAACAGTTTTAGTATCACGACCATCAATACGTGGCTTACCAGATAAGATGTTGTCACGTACTGTACGGTATTTAAGGTCTTCGAATAATTCGTCAACTTCAGCTGCAATACCTGTTTCATCTTCTTCAGGAACGAACTGAGCAACTGCTTCAGCATGAAGTGCATCAAGCGCTGCATAACGATCTTGTTTAACAGCAATTGTATATGCTTCAGAGATTTTAGCTTCGAAAGCTTCTTTTAATTTAGCAAGAAGTTCTTCGTTTTTAACTGGAGCAACCCAAGTAGATTCAACCGCGCCTGCAGCTGCAGCAAATTCTTTAATTGCTTGAATCGCGATTTGCATTTCGTCATGACCAAACAATACAGCACCAAGCATTTGGTCTTCTGAAAGTTCTTTCGCTTCAGATTCAACCATAAGTACTGCAGATTCTGTACCCGCAACAACAAGATCAAGATCAGAATCTTTCATTTGTTCGTGGTTAGGGTTAAGAATGTATTCACCATTGATTAAACCAACGCGTGCACCACCAACTGGGCCACGGAATGGAACACCAGCAATTGACATGGCAGCTGAAGTACCAAGCATTGCAGCAATATCGGCATCCATAGTTTTGTCAGAAGAAATAACAGTCGCTGTTACTTGAATTTCGTTGTAGAAACCTTCTGGGAATAATGGACGAATTGGACGGTCAATAAGACGTGAAATTAAAGTTTCAGCTTCAGATTGACGACCTTCACGCTTACCATAACCACCTGGGATACGACCCGCAGCATATTGTTTTTCTTGGTAGTTAACTGTTAATGGAAAAAAGTCTTGACCTGCTTTTGCTTTAGGCTGAGCCACAATAGCAACAAGAACTTGTACGCCACCCATAGTAATTACAACAGTGTTCGCCTGACGTGCAACGCGACCTGTTTCTAAAATTACATTATGTTGACCATATTGGAATTCTTTACGAATAATATTAAACATTGACATGTATTTTTGTTTCCCGAAATTATTCTAGTGGAGACCCCTAAGGTTTGGCATTCACAACAACTAAAAATAGTCTTGCAGTATAAATGACAAAGCTTAGAAGCCGACCTCACCAGAATCAAACATACTAATTTTAAACACAAAGAAGGAGCGAACATTCGCCCCTTCCCCATTATCTAGCCGAGACTAGATATTCTTTTGTTTTCTGTACTAGAGCAAATAACATGCAATAATTCGAAAAACAAAGCTTAAATCGAATTAACGACGTAAACCTAAAGCAGCAATCAAAGCGCTGTAACGAGTAGCATCTTTACCTTTAAGGTAATCAAGAAGCTTACGACGTTGGTTAACCATACGGATAAGACCGCGACGGCTATGATGGTCGTGTTTGTGCTCTTTGAAGTGACCTTGTAAATCATTGATTTGAGCAGATAAAAGTGCTACTTGAACTTCTGGAGAACCAGTGTCGTTTTCAGCGCGAGCGAATTTTGCAATGATCTCTGCGCGATCTGCGTTTGTTAAAGCCATTCGATTTCTCCGAGATGCTTATATTGGTTTCATTTGATACGAATCAAACTGGTTCTTCAAAACCAATTTGACTGCCGTGCATCACTACAGCAAGTTAAGCATTTTAAGGGAAAAAGCATTGAATTGCAAAAGAGAAATTTGATGTCTATTTAATCAACTCAAGCTATAAAATAAAAATGTAGAGATACATACAAAAACCACAAAAGGTACACACTTTCACCGAATATCAACATTTTGTTAATTTATTTATGAGTACTACCTATATATATTAACAATTAAATAAATAAAGCGGCTTGGGCAAGCCCAAACCGCTTTATTCGTGCGCTGTATTTTCTTCTTTTATCGTTCTTGTTATTTTATTTATTTTTATTCTTTAATGCTTTACGCATTTTTTAGTTATAAATACATATATCACAAGTGATGTATGTATTAAGTTGATGAAGTTATTTTGACAGATTTTAAAATGTGATCAATTAGACATTTTCGTATTAATTTGTAAGTTTTTACTTACAGCGAGTGACTTATTTTTATAATTATATTTTGGACAAAGAAAAACCTTGTAGTCTCTCCCAAAACTACAAGGCTTAGCGGCTGTAAGTTTCCTCTTTCACCTACTTCAATGTAAGCTCGTTGTCTAATGACGTTATTCTTATTCTTTTACGATTATGTTTAGCAATCCTTGCTAAACTTGTTGTACGAAGTAATCTTCTCAAAAATAATGGCATAGCTCTATACGCCAATCTCCTGAATTCGTGTAAGCCATTTCGTACAAAATTTAAAAAAGCATTTAAAATCAGCCATTAATTTTTAAAAATTGTTCAATTTATTTTGTAGTCCACTTCTTCTAGAGGTTTTTACCATTAATGCTTGTAACAAAGATTGCTGATCGGCCAATACACTCACCGCAGCTTTTGCACGTGTAATTGCTGTATAAATCAACTCTTTGCTTAATAAAGTTTGTGCCGCCTGATCTAAAACAACCGTAGTATGCGTAAATTCTGAACCTTGTGATTTATGAATAGTTAATGCAAATGCGGTTTCAATATTTTTCGGTAACCGTGTTGCAAGCACCCATTTTTCTAAGCTCGGGAAATAGACATTAAACTGTGCTTTTCCATCTTTCATTTGCTTAAAACAAATTCCAATATCACCATTAGATAAACCCAGTTGATAGTCGTTATAGGTCATCATCACAGGGCGTCCAACATACCAATCACCCTGCTTCATTATGTTTAATTGCGCTAAAACTCGCTGTTCAATTTGATAATTAATTTGCGCTAAACCAAATGCACCATGACGTATTGCCGTTAAAATTCTATAGTCATCAAAAATTTGAACGATAGAGTTTACGAGTAAATCAGGCTCATCACTTTCTAAATATTGTTTTAGTGCTTTTACATAAGATGTATAACCTAACATCAACTTGTCATAATACGTAGTTAAGTCTGATTGATTTGAAAGCTCTGAAGGTAAATATTCCAAATTCACCTGATCTTGCATACCCTTAGATAAAATAATTTCTGATAATTTAGTTGGTTGTACAACCGCTTTATGAAAAGCATCTAAAATAGAATCTATAGATTGATGATCATGCGATTGTTGAATAAATTTCGCCATTTCACCAATTAAAGCACCTTCTTTAAATCGACGACTTGTCACTAAATTTACAAAGTTATCTTTAAACGATTCTACTTGCTGTAAATCTGCCAACACAGAACCTACATCTACTGAAGCAAGCTGATTTGCATCGCCTAATAAAATAAGTCGGGCGTGATCTGGTATTGCAGCAAACAGCATGTTCGCCAAATTCAAATCAAGCATTGAAGCTTCATCGACCACAATCACATCGTAAGGCAATGGTTGTTTTTCATGAAAACGTGGTTGATGGCTATTACCCAAACCTAAAAGTCGATGAATGGTAATGGGTGTAAGCCGTTTTAAATCATCACTTAATAAATCTTGTAGTTTTTCATCTTCAAAAGATTTCTGAAGTGCCTCTTTCATTCGCTGTGCAGCCTTACCTGTGGGTGCTGCCATTGCAATTCGAATGTCTGAAATTTCTTGATTGAGCACAGCAATAATACGTGCCAAGGTGTAGGTTTTACCTGTACCTGGCCCACCTGTAATAATACTAAAACCATTTTCAGCCACCATTTCTAGGGCTTTCTTTTGATAGGTATCTTCTAATAAATCATGATATTTATTCAGTGAAATAGCGGAAACTTTTTGATTTTTTAAACGTTGTACTTGCTGACAAAGTTCGTACTCTAATGCCCAATAACGGTATAAATATAAATACTGATTATCATGAACAAAAGGCGCTATATTTTGGTTAGAAACATCATTTTCATGAATCACTAAGCCATTTAAAGCTTCAACATCTTCTAGATTTAAGCTTATACAGCTATCGCCCTGCGTTGCAGCTTCTAAAACATCTTGCATAATTTTTGTGGAATTTTCCGTTTTTTCTGCATGATTAAACGGCGACTTTATTAAAAAATCACTCCAGATTTGAAACCATTCTACAGCTTGGCTTTCAGGTTGTTGTTTAATCGTTCCACGCTTGTTTTCCACACAATTATCCTCAAAGTTATCCACAGACTAATATCATGTTTAATCAACTCTTTTTTTAATGAATTAGACTTTTTCGAGTAGTTTATCGACAGTAAAACTGCCTAATATAGAATCAAGTCGCAAAATAAATTCTGTATCAGGTTTCCAGTAGTGTATGCCTTGCAATTTTTCGCCATTCATCCCTCTTAAATATAGATAACTTGCGCCACCCAAATGTTGATGAATATCGTAATTTTCCATTTGTGCTGTTAAATAACGGTGCAAAGCAACCAAATACAAACCTGCCTGTAACCAATAACTCGCTTGCGACATACTCTTCTGAATTTCCTCAATATTATATTGAGATTGGTCTGTACCTAAAAAATTACTTTTATAATCGGCGATTTGATATTGCTTACCATCAAAATAAACCAAGTCGATAGATCCTGTTAAATAACGTGCCGAATTTGTCTCATTCAACTCGAGCATTTCAATACCGTATTCTGCGAATAACTGATAAATCCGTTTTGTTGCTAAGACATGATCTGACAATGACAAATAAAATGGAAACTCAGACAAATGATTTTCCGAACTTAACTGATTAAGCTGAAAATCATCATGTAATGGCGTAGTTAAAACTTCTTTAAGCCATTCAGCCATTAAAGCAATGAGTTGATCTTCCGTACCGTCAGTAAATTCTTGATGATATTTTTCAGAAAGCTCTAACAATAAACTTGGATAATCATTTTTAAAACGACGATGAATTTCTAACGACCATTCACTCGTATCTTGAAAATTGATATGTTCAAAAATTTCATGTAAGAAATTACCTGCCAATGTTCCCATTGGAAAATTACGCTTAATCCATGAAATGGGTTGAGTCGTTATGGTTTCAATTTCAGGAAGGACATTGATTTCATCTTCAGCACTTTCCATTTTTTCAGTTTTAGCCGCCAAAGCATCTATGGCTTGTTTACGGGTTAAATGTTGCGCCAAAGCACTGAAACTGGTTTTTGTTCTAGGATAAAAACGTTGTGTTGGAAATTGCTGTGCTTGTAAAGATTTCGGTTCTACATCTGATGCTTTAAGCGCTAATGGACGCTCGGTAAGTAGCGGTTCATCTACACTAAAAGGATGCTGAAAAACATCTGCACCTTGACCACGCCAAAATGCCAAACCTGTATTCGACTTTCCTTTTACATCCTGCAACATGGCATAAACACGATAACTTGCACGAGTTAAAGCCACATACCATAAACGATGCTGTTCGGCTTCTGCTCGTTCATTGTGTTGACCAACATCTTGTTCTGAAACAATGAGTTCATTATTAACCGCCACAACACGTTGCAGTTCAGTTTTACCTGTTTGTGGATTGAATTGTTCAACTGTGGAAAAGTTTAAAGTTTTCCCCATTTCACGAAAGTCTTTATCTGCACCCAGTAAAAAGACAATTTTAAACTCTAAGCCTTTAGATTGATGAATGGTCATCAACTGAACGCCTGCCTCATTCGACAGTTTTCGTTCAAGCTCCCACTCTCGTTCACTTGGCGATTGAAGCTGCTTTAAATACCAATGATACAGACTTTGAGCACCTTGATATTGCTCACTATGTTGACTGAGCAGCTCAGTTAAATGGCGTAAATTTACGACCGATCGCTCATTGTCTCGGCTTTGTGTGGCAACTAAGTTTTCCCAAATTCTGAATAAATTCAGCGCATATTGCCATGCAGTTAAAAAGCCTTTTTCTAACCACATTTCACGTATTAAATCGAAATCATAAATAAAGGAACTTAAACCTTCAGCCTGCTGTTCAAGTTCTATCAGTTGTTGCAAATTGAAGTTTAAGAGCCTGCTGAGTAAAGCTCGCTTAATTTTTCCTTCATCATAAGGATGCATAATTGCCGTTAAAAAAGCGCCAACATCTTTAGCAACTTGACTGTCAAAAACACTGCGCTTAGATGGACGATTCACCTTAATTCCCAAGCGCTCCAACTCATATTGGGTTTTATCTAAACCATCGTGATTTTTAGATAAAACCGCAATGTCATCGGCAATTAAATAATGTGGTGATACTTCATCTAAATATAATTTTTTCTCAATTCCTTGATTGAGCAAGTCACGAATTTTCCATGCAACTTGAATAGCTTCCGTGCTTTTATCTTCAAGCATTAACCAGCGTAAAGGTTGATGATTTTTACCATGTTCATCGATCAATGCAGGATGCGGACGTAAACCTGCTTCAACTAAACTATAAAAAACGTTTTCGCCAAAATCCATTTGGCGTTGAAATAATGCATCTACAACTTCAACCAATTCTTTGGTTGAACGATGGTTATATTTCAAACTATAAAAATGCCCTTTTTTGGCAATAATATCGGCACGGGCTTTGTTATAGGTCAACATATCTCCGCCACGAAAGCCATAAATAGCTTGTTTCGGGTCACCGACCATAATCATACAACCTTGCATATAGCGCTTTTGATCACGCCAAATTTGTGCCAGCATGTTGTCTTGGTCTTGGTTGGTATCTTGAAATTCATCGACCAAAATTAATGGATATTTCGCTTGTACAAACTGTGCAAACCGTTGCCCTTGAACACCTTGTAAAGCTTCAGATAAAGTTCGAATTTGCTGTGCGAATGTCGTTTCACCTTTTTGTTGTAAGACTTGAGGTAAGCGCTTTTTCACTTGCTGACTTAAGGTAAATTTTAAGTAAGCATCAAGTACATCTAAATTAATATTCAGTTGAGATAATTCTTCAAAAAATGCTTTTAATGCTTTAATCACCACATGATTATTAAAATTTTCAAGCACATCTTCAGCACATTTATTGAGTGCTTTTTTGGTAGATAATTCAGTTAAATATTTAATGGTTTGCTCAAAATGAGGAGCGAATAATGCATAACTTCGTTGCTCTGCCAAAGCCGTTAAAAGTTCAGGTAAATACGTGGTTAACGTCTTTTGCATCAAGTCATCTGTACGCCACTTTTTTACCACAATAGAATTGTACTGACCATCTGGCAGATAATATTCTCTTAAAGTTGCAACTTGGCTTAAATCCAGTTTTAGCAATTGATCAATAGCTTTTTCAAACCCGTCTAAATCAATTTTTGGCGCTTCAATTTCTTGAAATTGTGCCGATGCGAAATTTAAAGTGTTTTCCACAACTGCAACATAATGATCCACAGATTTTAGTTTTTTCTGTAAAAGTAGATAATTTACGACATCTTGTGGCTGCTCCTGAATCCATTCACGCAAAGCATCGTGAATAAGTTGCAAGGTATAGCTTTTCGCATCATCGGTAATTTCAGCACGTTCAATTTTTCCACTTTCAAATGCAAATTCACGTAATAGTTTTTGACTAAAACTATCGAGTGTTCCTACAAAAAGTTCATCAAGCTGATCAATCACCAATTTTAAACGACCACTTGCATAATCAACTTGCGTTGCATAATCACTTAAAACTTTCTTATATAAAGGATCTTTTTCTTGCTGAATAAAGGTTTGAATTTCTGCATCAATTGAATGCTGAAACTTCTCAAAAAAGCGTAAAGTATCGACCAAACGCATTCGAATACGTGACTTTAATTCTGCGGCAGCTTTTCGTGTAAATGTGGTTGCAATCACTTGATTTGGTAAATATGAACCCAGAAAAATACGCACCATTAAACTTGAAAGCGTAAAGGTTTTTCCTGTACCTGCCGAAGCTTCAATCCAATGTAAACCCTGAAATTGCATATCTACAATTGGGTCAAAAGAAAGCTGTTGTGATTCTTGAGGATGATTCATTTAATTACTCCTCAACCGTAATTTGATGCATAAAAATTGGATTGTATAAGTCATATGAAAAACGCTTACATGCATCTTCTAACAAAATAGTCGCGTCTTGTTCTTGTAGAATAAAATCCCAATCTCGATGATGCTTTGTGGCTTCATTTTCAGTGACAGAAAAGCCTGTGAATTTTCCATCAAAATTCCAGTCTTTATACACGTCATCCATTTGTTGAATGATCATGTGCTGACTTTCATCAAGCGACCAATCATATTTTTTATACTTTTCAGCAGGCTTTAAAATTAAGGCAGCAGGTAAAACTAAAGGCTGTGTTTGACCATATTCCCAAGCTTTAAACCAATGACTTAAATACATGCGTGCTTGGTTAGATGAAACTCCTTCGCAAGCAATTGTATTATCACTAAACACAACAATGCGTGCATGATCTTCACCGCCACCACCTAAGTTCAAATAAGCCATCCACAGTAAATATTCAAGCCAAACCTTGGCACGGCGTTTCGCTCGTGCGCTTGATGCTTCTAGGCTGACCCATTTTTTTGCACCGTGTTTTGGCAAACATAAATTTATATGTAGGTTCTTATCTACACGCCAAATTTGCTGCGTCGTTGTTGTTTCAGTTTCTGTATATTGCTGTAAACGTGCAAGCAGTTGAGCTTGCTCAACCACACTCATTTGCCATGCGCTTTCCTGAATTTTCCCCACTGGAAGCTTATCCATTAAAAGCTGAGGATTTTTCTCACCGTCATGTTTTTTCAGAAAATCCCGCATTGCATAACGCCCCAAACCATCTAACAATAAGGGCTCTTGCGTATCGGGTAAATCTTCTGCTTTTAAGTTTTTCACCCCCAAAGTTTTCAAATATAAGCGTGCAGGGAATGTTACGTCTTGAATCCATTGATAACTATCGAGCACCTGAATATCTTGCTCTAATAATGGATATTGCGTATTGACCCATTGGTTTCGTTGTGTCTTGGCAAAGCGAATTTGGTTGGCAACTTTGTACCATTGATCTTGATAACGAATAGTTTCGGCAGATTCAAAACCTATAGGGTCAAAGGGTTGTAAAGTATGAACGTGATAAAGCGACTGCAATTGTTCTGCAACCTCAATCCCTTCTATAGAAACCGTTTCGTTTAAACTAGAATCGGTTTTTTCAGCTTTTACAATCAGCGCCAAATGCTGAATAAACTCTTGTAAAACGGTCGATGGATCACGCACTTCACCATCACTCACATCGAAGCCGTTATAGAACAGCCACAAATTCTCTTGCGCCAATAACAGTGAATCTAAAAATGCGCCTTGCTCATCTTCCAAACGTGAACGATCACCTAATTGTGGTTTTAATATTTCCATTAAATCGAAAGGTATATGCGTATTTCGATTTGGGAACTTTCCACTGTCTAAGTTCAACATCACGATGAGTTTATAAGGTAGCGGACGTAATTGACCAATTTGGCTAAATGTCACTTGTCCTGTTGGTTCGGCTTGTTCAACTTGAGAGTCGAGCAGTACATTAATTTCTTCTAAAATATAGCCCAACGGCAAACTTAAGGCGTTCAATGCATGATGATTATCTTCATCGTAGAAACTTGCCAAAGTTAGCATTCTGTCTTGTTTTTTAATGATTTTATAAACCGAATTTAATGAATCAACACCTGCCTCAATAAATTCATTTACATCATCCATTAAGGTTTTAAGCCATTTTTCTACACGAATTTTCTTACCCAATTCATGTGCAATCATCCAATTTCGACGTACTGAAAAATCTTGGTAAATTTGAATAAGTTTAGCAATGAGTTCAAAGTCGCTTGGTAAAACTTGCGCAAAACTTAAGGTATTATTGAAAATGGCATGCTCTGGAATTGCCACACCCAATGCCAAACGGTCTAAAGCAAATTTAAAACTAAAACGATAATCTTCATCACCCTGCTTTAGGCTTTGCTTTAAATGTTCTTCATCGCAACCACGTTTAAAACCTGCTGCAATAAGCAGTTCAACCATTCTATCTACACTATTAATATCTAGCTCATAGCGAAGCAATGTGGCATTTAGACCTAGCCAATCTGCAAAGTCTTCTATATTAAAACGACCTTGAATGAGTTGGATTCTGCCAAGCACAGAACGCCATGCATTTGCGGCATCTAGTTGTGTCACACCTGCAATTTGTACGGGTAAATAAATACTGTCTTGGCTTAAACGTTGCGCCTGATTTTCACGTGAATGATGTAAATTTCGATCACTTGGTGGCGGAGCAAAAATACTTCGAATTAAAGGTTCAAGCTGTTTTAAATTTGGTGTTAAAACCAAAATATCACTTGGTTTTCTTGGGTTTTCTTTATCGCCTTTTGAAAGCCAGTGAATGAGCTGATCTTTTAAAACTTCAAGTTGTCTTTGCGATGAATGACAAACATGAATTTGTATAGAATCATCGTCTGCTTTTAAGTTGTAGGCATTTTTTTCAGGTTCAACCAAATACAAAATATCGGACTGAACTTTTGCCAATAAAGTGTCGTTATATTCATCGACAAAAAGGTCTGCCCAAACCCCTTCTTCCCCTGACGATAAATTAGATAATAAAGAAAAATGGTCACGTGCTTGCTTACCAAAACGTGTGAGTAATGGATGACGCGATTCACGCGTTTGAGCATTAAAATTTAAAGTAAATTCTTCAAAAAACTTTTGAATTTGTGCATCGGTCGCGTTTGGATTTTTTTCAATGAAACGCTCTTTTACTCGAACGTCATAACGCGCTTTCCAATTTGGATCGACACTATCTGCCCAATACTCTTGCGATGGGTTGTAATGAAAAATATAAATATCAATATATTGCCCCAAACGGCGCAAAAACTGCAATTGGCTTGGTGGTAAATCTAAAAGGGTAAAAACCACAAGCTGATTGGGTAACTTTTTAAGAATGTCGTTGGGCTGTTTAGGTGAACCTAAAGCTTCCCAAAACAAAACATCAATTTCTTCCATTTCCTTAAAGTCTTGGTCAAAAACTTCTTGCCAAAGCCACCGTTGCCAAGCTTCTAATTCTTGCGCTTGATTTAAAGTAAATGCTGAAATTTCAGTATTGGTTTTAAAGAACATATTTTCGATGTTGAGTTCTTTGTTTTGTCCCCAAGCTTCCAGCCAATTGGTTTGGCAGTTGCATGTGCCTTCGCAACCCTTTTGGCAATATCCTCTATAATTCATGTAATTGGAAAATAATTGGGACACTTGTTGAGACACCCAATACAACATATTTTGCTTTTTAAACTGCTTTTCTAAACCCTGTTCTAAACGATCTGCACTGTCATAAATACGCTGAACAATGGGGTAAAGTGGATGTTTTGATTCCAGAGGGTTTTGTTCTGCTTGAATAAATTCTTTAAGCGCCTGAAACACACGCCATTTAATAATTAATCTGGGAATATTGGCTTTACGGACTTTGTCTTTATCATTTTGTAAAACTTGCTGATAGGCAGACCACTGAAAACCACGAATTCGATGGTGAAATAACGTGTTCGCACTAATGCCTTTTTTTTCCGCCAAACGCTGTGTGAGCCATGCTTCAATAGCAGGTGAAGGCACAATAAAATGTTGTGTTTTTAGCACTTCAAATGGGTTAGATGTCGGTTTTCGAACAGCCTTTAGCATCGCTTCAACAAGCACATCTATACGCTGACTTTGAATGACATGAATCCCCATTAAGTTTAATTCCTTTTCAATTTTTGCAATACAAAACCATAAAGATTATTTACTATACTTCAATGTCTGTCTATGTCACTTTAAAAACGTTATTCACGGTAAAAATACTTTGAATAAAGCATCTTCAAAAGTTTTACATAGAAAACTTATACGCTTTTAAGGTACTTATAATATGAAAATAGATAATATTCCTGAATCAATTGATCCAACGCTGAATATTGAAGCTATTCGTGCTGAATGCCTCGAACTTGTAAAAAAGCGTTCTTATTTTTCTGCGGGTGCTGCCGTTATTCCTGTACCTTTTTTAGATGTCGTGATTGACGTTGGTATTTTGTCGCAGCTTATTCCTGAAATTAATACTCGTTTTGGTTTAGCACCTGAACAAATTAGTGTGTACGACCCAAAAACCAAAGAAGTTCATTGGAAAGAACTCCGTAAACGTGGCATCGAATTTTCAGGATTAGTCGTTGCACGTACTGCGGTAAAACAATCGATTAATAACGTGGCAGCAAAAGTGATTACTAAACAAGTCACCAAATTTATTCCATTGGGTGGGCAAATTATTGCGGCAAGTTTAGGTTATTTTGTCATGAAAAAAGTAGCCGAAGCACATGTAAATGACTGCTATAAATTGGCAAAACAAATTCAGCAAAAGCAAAATACAACCATTGTTCAATAATGTTGAATTAACCAAACGAATAGTTTAAGTATTTAACCTCTGCTATTTAAAATAAATAGCAGAGGCTTTTTATAGATTTAATCTACATTGAGCTGTTTTAAAATTGCTTTTAACACTTCCAAACGTGCAAATTGTTTATTGTCTGTTGCAATAACATGCCACGGCGCATAATCTGTATTTGTTCGTTCAAATATATCTGCTGCCGCTTTTAAATAATCATCCCAACGTTCTCTATTACGCCAATCTTCCGCAGTAATTTTAAAGTATTTATGCGGTGTTTCTTCACGTGCTTTAAAGCGTCTTTCTTGCTCGTCTTTGCTAATTGCAAGCCAAAATTTAATGACTAAAGTTCGACTATCGAATAAATCTTTTTCAAAGCGATTAATTTCATTATAAGCACGTTGCCATTCGGCATCGTTCGCAAAGCCTTCAATACGCTCTACCAAAACACGTCCGTACCAAGATCGATCAAAAATACTAATCTTTTCTTCAGGTTGTAACTTTGTCCAAAAGCGCCATAAATATGGTCGTGCCAATTCATATTTTTCAGGTGCTGCAATGGTATGAATTTCATATTCACGTGGATCGAGCTTTTTCACAATGCGTTTAATCGCACCGCCCTTTCCTGCAGCATCCATACCTTCAAAAACAATTACGACATTTCGGTCATCAAAACGTAAAGCTTTAGAAACTTTAGATGTCAGTTTTTTTAATTCTTCTTTGTAGTCTTTTTCAGAAATTTCTACTTGCGGAGGATTCACTAAAATTTCAGGTATTTTTGCTTGTTTCCATTTTCCTTTGGCTTTTGTTTGATGTTCTGGAAGATGCTTTAATTTGCGTAAAACATGCTGTGCAAATTGCTGATCTCGTGAAATTTTATCTTCACAATCAATAACAATCCAATCTTCTGTAAAGCGTTGGCGTAAGCGTTGCAAATTATCGTATTGTTTTTTATTTCGCCAATCTAGACCGTGTAATTTGTGCCAATGCACTTCGCTTGGATCCATTTCATTTAAACGACTTTGTAATGATTTCCAAGATAAGTCGAACCAAATTTTAATGACATCTACATTGTTATTTTTTAAGTCTTGTTCATAGGCTCTCATGTTTTCCACGTATTCATCAAAAAGTGTTGAATCTAATGGGTTTGAAACATGAGATGCGGTTGATAATAAATCTGTGTACCAGTTGCCAAACATCACCAAAATTTGCCCTTCGGCAGGAATAGAGCGTGAATATGGCTGCCAAAATGTTTTTTTATGATCGAAGATATGTGGAGCATCTGCTTTTACACGTAAATAGCGTGGGTCGACCCATTCTCGTAGTTGTTTAACGGCTTCGCCTTTACCTGCAAGTTCAATTCCATTAACCAAAATAAGTAAGCTTTTGGCATTTGACTGCCCGCGAGTTTCTTTCATGGCGTATTGTGCTTGAATAAGCTCTACAGACAATTGTTCTTCTTGCATTGGTTTAAATTCAGTTTCTTTTAACATCATGATTCATACTTTTCGCGCCCTATTTCTTGAGTATATAAAAAATAGGGTTTGGTATGAGAGAGTTTTTGTTAAGTAATTGGATTTGATATTATTCGATATAAAGTAATTTCTTTAGTTACTCATTATTTCATTATTATTCCACAATTCTATTTAACCAAATTCGTCACGCTACACTCCAACGATCTTTCTCAACAAATGACTTTATTTAAAACACACTGACGCATCATTTCATTATTTTTTCATTTCGCCCATAGCGTAACTATAAAACTCACACTAAAATTCATGCATTAAGTACATCACCTGAGACGATACATGTCTAAACTTGCTGTTTTAGATGAGCTTTTAGAACTTTATTACCAACTGAAATACCATAAAAATCAGGACATTTTTTACCGCCTGCAAGACGTTCAAGCATGGCAAAAGCAACGCATACAACGTACACATGCGAAACAATTTGCAGAAAAACAAAATATTTTAATGTCAGAATATTTTTTAAATCGACTGTATGGCGGGCCAGATTTCGATGCTTTAGCAGGACAAATTGCACGACTTGTAAAATATGCACATAAAGCAGAAAAACTCATTCCTGAAAATGCCATTAAAACAGGAACAGCAGGCGTAACCTTAGCTATTTTAGCCGTTCAGCTAGATGAAGAAGTTGCCATTCAATTACTTGAAGATTATCCAAATAATCCTGCTTTAACAGATGAAATGATGCGCTTAACCTACTTAAAGCTCAATCAAGGTGAAAACCGTTTAAAACAACTACGCTTACTAGATGAGCTTGGCATAAGTTTAGACAAATACATGCGCTCATTTATGGTTCAAGCTGCATTTAAAATGTGTAAAGGTGCAGCAACTAAATATCACTTTGAAGTAATGTATGACTTTATGCAAGATGGCTTTTTAGCGCTAAAACCGTTAAAGTCGGCAGAGAAATTTGTAAAAGAATTTACTGCAATTGAACGACAAATAGTTGATAAAGTTCATGCAGGCGATTTAAATCCATTTCAATAATGGGCAAAACTATTTTAAAGGGGAAATAAGTCTTCGCTTTATTTTCCTGTATATTATTCATAACAATTGCACGCTGATTGCTGTATATCGACTCATAATCTGTCATCATGCAAGCACTGCAACATTAACCCTATTCTTATGTTAGGAGTGACTCAAATGTCGAATGAAAACCAAACGCCTACCCCTTCTTCTGCGTCGGCACAAACAGACAAAGTGAGTCCTTTTCTAACCGAGCCACTTCCTCAAGGTGCGCCACAAGGTCAACAACAATCTTTAGAACTACCAATTTCAGACACACCTGTAACTGGCTCTGTTCCTAAATATAATCTTCCACGTGGTGCAAATACAGGCAATGTAGGCGCAACTACACATTTTGGCTACCAAACTGTAAGCAGTGAAGATAAAGCTCAAAAAGTAGCTGAAGTTTTCCATTCTGTTGCAAGCAAATACGACATCATGAATGACTTAATGTCATTTGGTATTCACCGTCTTTGGAAACGCTTTGCAATTAATATGTCGGGCGTTCGTCGTGGTCAACGCGTACTTGATATTGCTGGCGGTACAGGCGATCTTGCAAAAGTATTTAGCCGTGAAGTAGGTCCAACAGGTCATGTTGTACTTTCAGACATTAACGAATCTATGCTCAATGTTGGTCGTGATCGTTTAATTGATGCAGGCTGTACAAATGTAGACTTCGTACTTGCCAATGCTGAAACTTTAGAACCATTTGAAGATAATAGTTTCGATCTTCTTACTATTTCTTTTGGTCTACGCAACGTAACAGATAAAGATGCTGCACTTGCTGCAATGTACCGTGTGCTTAAGCCAGGTGGTCGTTTACTTATTTTAGAATTCTCTAAACCTGTATTTGAACCATTCGCTAAAATTTACGATTTGTATTCATTCACGGCTTTACCAATTATGGGTAAAATCATTGCAAATGACTCAGAAAGTTATAAATATTTAGCAGAATCTATTCGTATGCACCCAGACCAACGTACTTTAAAAGGTATGATGGAAAATGCTGGATTCCAAAACTGTGATTATCACAACTTAACAGCAGGTGTTGTTGCTGTTCACCGTGGTTTCAAACTCTAAGGGTTTTACTATGTGGTCGATTCTGGCACTTGGTGCAGTTGAACGATTAGTTAACCATGTTATTGATTTGGATGCGATTACTCGCATTCAGCTCAATGCGCTTCAAGGCAAAATGCTTCGCGTGGTTTTAGACAAACCACAACTTTCAGTTGATGTTTTCTTCGATGAAAATAAAGTTCGTTTAGAACCAACTGTAACGGGTCATAGCGAAGCATCTTCAATATTTGAACAACGCCCTTTCGATAAAACCCAACAAGTTTTTGAAGCAACAGCAACATTACATGTAAAAAATGTTGTTGAGCTACTGAAGCTTTTGGTTTCAGATGAAGTTGGAAATATTCCACTTCAAGGCGATTATCACTTATTGCAAGACATCCAAAAAATTATGCAACAAGCTGAACCAGATTTAGCTTCGCATTTAAGTCCTTGGATTGGTCCTAGCCTTGCACATGAAATTGGTAAAATTCAACGTGCACCCAAACATTTAAAAAAGACTTTGCAAAGTTATGCATTTTTCGCTGAAGATGCGTTGAAAGAAGACACGGGGTTATTTGCTTCACGTTGGCAAATGGACGATTTAAATCAAGATACTCGTACTTTCAAACAAAACTTAGACCGCGCTGAAGCTAAAATTCAACAGCTTCAATCGCAAGTCGATGCATTAGAAAATACAACTCAAAATTAGGTAATTACATATATGATTCCGCACG
Source organism: Acinetobacter faecalis (assembly GCF_034187745.1). NCBI lineage: Bacteria > Pseudomonadati > Pseudomonadota > Gammaproteobacteria > Moraxellales > Moraxellaceae > Acinetobacter > Acinetobacter faecalis. Next base: position 240,057 of record NZ_JAXHPF010000005.1, read on the forward strand.
TTTCACGTTTACTCGAACTTTGGCGTATTGCAGCGCACTATAGACTCGACACGTTGTTCCCTGCGGATGAATTACCTGAAAAAGCCCGTCATGTTTTAAGCATCATTCGCATGCATCCTGCTGCATGGTCAAGCAAAGAAAGTAAAAATCCTTTAAAGCTAAAGCAAGCTTTGGAAGATATGGGACCGCTTGCCATTAAAATGGGACAGTTGCTTTCAACTCGTCGCGACTTAATTCCACCTGAAGTTTTACAACAACTCACACTGCTACAAGACCAAGTAAAGCCATATAGTGTTGATGTTGTAAAATCACGAATTCAAAACTCACTTAAAGCAGATGTTGCAACGCTTTTCTCTCGTTTCGATGAGCAACCTTTAGCAGCAGCATCTATTGCACAAGTTCATACCGCAGCATTACATGACGGGCGTGAAGTTGTTGTAAAAGTGACACGCCCAGATATTCGTACGCAAATTATTCAAGATTTTGAAATTCTAGAATGGCTAGGTCATAACCTAGAAAAACGTCTAGAAGCTGCACGTGCATTGCATTTATCTGAAATTATTCAAGACTATCGTCAAATCATTCTTAAAGAACTCGATTTAACTTTAGAAGCAGACAATACACGTCGTATGCGCCATTATTTCACAGGCTCTAGCATGATGTATGTGCCTGAAGTATATATGGATAGCAAAGATGTGATGGTTGCAGAGCGCATTACAGGCGTTCCAATTTCAGACACAGCAACATTCGATAAATTGGGTATGGATCGTAAAGATCTTGCTGAAAAAGGTTTAACCATTTTCTTTACCCAAGTATTCCGCGATAACTTTTTCCATGCAGATATGCATCCGGGAAATATTTTTGTAGAAACCATTAACCCAAATGCGCCACGCTATATTGCGTTGGACTGCGCCATTATGGGTGAGTTGTCTAAGCACGATCAAATGACCGTTGCACGTATGTTACTTGCTGTCATGAACAGCAATTTCATGCAACTTATTCAAATTGTGCATCAAGCTGGTTGGATTCCACCGGGAACAGATCAAGACGGCTTAGCAAGAGAAATGCGTCGTACAGTTGGCCCAATGGTTTCAAAACCAATGAGCGAGCTAGATTTTGCAGGAATTTTGCTTGAAGTCATGGATATTGCTCGTCGTTTCCATTTAGAAATTCCACCTCAACTTATGCTTTTATTGAAAACATTAGTGCATGTTGAAGGCTTAGGTACAGATTTATATCCAGACTTAGATATTTGGCAACTTGCAAAACCAATTTTGACAGATTGGGTAAAAGCCAACATGAATCCTGTGAAAAACATGAAAGAGCTAGGTCAGCAAATTCCTGACTTACTTCTTGGTGCACAAGATTTACCAAGCTTAATGATTGACAGTTTAAATGGTTTAAAAAACCAATCTGCATGGCAAGCGAAGCAATTACAAGAATTGCAAAATATGCGTTTGCAAATGGAATATCAACAAAAACGTAGTTGGATTTTTGGCAGTATTATGGCGATATTCCTCGCAATATCTGTCATTGCACCTTGGTACATTTCTGTTGTTTTAATTGCACTATCAAGTATTTTAGCAATTTGGCGTATTTCCAAATAAACATCATATTAAACGTATTTCAAATACCTGCTTTAAAAGCAGGTATTTTTTTACTAAAAGAAAAACGCTTATGACTCTTGAGTCAACAAGTGACCAATCCTGCCATTGCTCATATAAATTCTTCATCTACAATCATTTACACGTTTGTAATGATCAAAAATTGTGATGCAAATTCTAAAAAAACAGCCACGTGCTTTAAATATTCGTGTAGGTCATCTTGCACGTAAACTTATTGAAAAAGAAGGCTTACACGCACATCAGGTAGATACCATTCCCGGTGCGGCAGGTGGCCCGAAAGGCATTGGTATTCAAGGTTTAGATCAAGCAATTTTTGGTAATTTTCTGGCGCAAACACCACAACGCAGAACCGTCATTGGTTCAAGCATTGGTAGTTGGCGTTTTGCGAGCATTTTAGCTTGGGGCGCAAAAGAAGGCACAGAAAGACTTTCCGAGCTTTATACAAATTTGCATTTCACCAATAAAATGTCACGCCAAGAAGTCGGTGATATTTGTAGAAATATGCTTTTTAATTTAATTCAAGGTAAAGAACAACAACTCGTTGAACACCCCGATTATCACCTAGCCGTTATTTCCGTAAAAGCACAGCATATTTTCCAAAGTGATAAATCACTTCCACTACTTGCTTCAGTTGCAGGAATTGTCAGTAGTAATGCAGTTGCACGTAAACATAATCGTTTATTCATGCAACGTGTCATTAGCCAACCTAATATTGGTGAACAATTTAAAGTAGATGATGACTTTATTACGCATTATCAGGCACTCAACCTTGAAAATGTAACACCTTGGTTGATGGCTTCAGCGTCTATTCCGGGAGTTATGTCTGCGGTTCGCGATATTCCAAATGCACCTCAAGGCAGTTACAGAGATGGTGGTTTAATTGATTATCACATAGACCTACCATTTCAAAGTAAGGGCATTGTTTTATATCCACATTTTACCGACAGCATTACACCCGGTTGGTTTGATAAAATGTTTAAAAGTAGAAAAGCAAACCCTGAAAATCAAGCACGAACATTATTGTTATCACCATCTCAAGAATATTTAAATTCTTTACCTTTAGGTCGTTTGCCTGACCGTAAAGACTTTACTTTAAAGGGTTTAGATCAACAAAAGCGTATTCAATTATGGAACCAAAGTGTGGCGGAAAGTCAGCGTTTGGGCGATGAATTTTTAGAAATGATTGAAAAGCAAAATTTTGCGGAATTTATGCAAGATTTATAATCTCTAAAATTAAATATGTTGCAAAGCATAAATGCTGAAGTTATTGCAAAACATTCGAAAGATCAGACCTATTTGGCAACGAACAATTTCAAAATAGATTAAGATTTATTTCCTTAAAAGGATGTGGATGCCGTACACTATCGAAACAATACGGCAGACGTATTGATTAATTTTTTGAAAATATTTTGGTGAAATACTCATGAATAATGTGCAATGGCTCGATGAAGTAAAATTTAACGAACAAGGCTTAGTGCCTGCTATTGCTCAGCATCATCAAACTGGTCGTGTGCTGATGGTTGCATGGATGAACCGCGAAGCTTTAACCTTAACGGCTGAAAAAAACCAAGCAGTTTACTACTCTCGCTCACGTAATAAATTGTGGCATAAAGGTGAAGAATCAGGTCACTTCCAAACAGTTCATGAAATTCGTTTAGACTGCGATGCAGATGTCATTGTTCTTCAAATTGAGCAACACGGCGGAATTGCTTGTCATACAGGTCGTGAATCTTGCTTCTACCGTAAACTTACGCCAAATGGTTGGGAAATTGTAGACGCTCAAATAAAAGATCCGAACCAAATTTACGGTGAAAAGTCTACAAATCCACATACGCTTGCAATGAATGCTTCAAATGCAAAATCTGAACAAGTTGATGTTTTGTCTTATTTAGGCAAAATGATGGCTGAGCGTAAACAAGCTGATCCAGATTCATCTTATGTGGCGAAGCTTTACCATAAAGGCTTGAACAAAATTTTAGAAAAAGTGGGCGAAGAAAGCGTTGAAACCATTATTTCTGCAAAAGATTTTGATGCAAAAGCCAATGAAGATAACAAAAATGATGTGATTTATGAAGTCGCTGATCTTTGGTTCCATACCATTGTGATGCTTGGCTATTTCGATTTAGATGTTCAATTGGTACTTAACGAACTTGCGCGTCGTCAAGGTTTATCTGGCTTGGTTGAAAAATCGAATCGCCAACATTAATTAAAAGTAAATTATCTGTGTCTGAAAATAACAAACCAAGTGCGACCTATGAACAAGCAACAGCGATTGATAACGCACGTCTTGGAAAATCTTTCAAAGTTATTGCGTATGCAGGCACAGGTAAAACCACAACTTTACAAATGATTAGCGAAGCCATGCCACAAAGACGTGGCATGTATCTCGCATTTAACAAAACTATTGCAGCAGAAGCGCAAAGTAAATTTCATCGAAATGTCGATTGTCGAACATTCCACTCATTAGCATATAGAAGCGTTCCACGTGGAGTAACCGATAAACTTCGCTTGCCACGTTTAAGCCCAAGTTTTATTGCCAAAGAATATCGCTTAGAACCTATTACGCTGCGTAGAATGATGGGCGGACGTTATGAAAAATACGTTTTAATGCCTTCACGTTTAGCAAGCTTAGTTGCAAATACGGTTAGTTACTTCTGCTCTACAAGTTCGCAATACCCTGCGCCTCGGCATATTCAAGCGCCAAGTTGGTTGCATCCAGATGATATTGAATCTTTACAAATTCATTTGTATAAAGCCGTTGAGCGTCGTTGGTTAGAATCAATTGATCCCAATCATCAGGCAGGTATTGGGCACGATATTTACTTAAAACTTTGGGCATTGTCTGAACCGAATATTCCATCTGACTATGTTCTGTTTGATGAAGCACAAGATGCCGATCCGCTCATGCTTGGTATTTTGCTCAAACAGCGTAATTCTCAAGTCATTTATGTGGGCGATGCACATCAGCAAATTTACGCTTGGCGAGGTGCGGTCAATGCCATGCAACAATTGCCTTTACCAGAATCTCGTTTAACAACATCGTTCCGTTTTGGTGAGGAAATTGCACTTAATGCAAATGCTATTTTAGGTGCGCTGAATGAAACCGTGCCTTTATTGGGTAATCCACAACTCAATTCAAAAGTTGTGAATAAACCACATACCAAAATGCGTGATGCAATTTTATGTCGTACCAATGCACGCGCAATGGAACTATTACTTTCAGGTTTAGTTCATGGCGATAAAGTGAGTTTGCAAGCTGACCATGTAAAATTGAATAAATTTGTTGATGCCGCAAGTATGCTCAAACAAGGCAAACGTGTGGTTGATGTTCCTGAACTCGCTTGGTTTAATTCTTGGCATGATGTTCATGAATATTGTGAAACCAATGATGGTAGCGACATTAAACCTTTAGTAAAACTTGTAGATGATCATGGAACAGATCCGCTGAAACGTGCTTTAGCGAAAATTACGCCTATTGGTCAAGCTGATTATATTATTTCGACAGCGCATAAAGCCAAAGGTTTAGAATGGGATCGCGTTCATATTGAAGACGATTACCAATTTAGACTGAACGATAAAGACTTTAAAATTAGCGATGAAGAGTTACGTTTGTTATACGTCGCATGTACTCGTGCTAAGTTAAGCTTAAATATTCACCACATTTACGATTTGGTTCAAAAACTAAAAATTAAAATGCCAACGTCCTTACGTAAAGCTGTGAGCTAATTTATATAGGTAGTCTATGAAGATAAAATCTATACAATTCAAACATATTACCCATTTTACCGACACTAAAATAAATTTCGAATACGAAAGTACACCTATTACCCTTATTTTAGGTGATCAATGTTCAGGAAAAACATCTTTACTACGTTCTACTTTCCTTGCGCTCACTTGGTTTTCTGCACGCTATAAAGATGCTCGTACGGCAGGTGCAGTTTTACCTGACCAAGACATTATGCAAAATCGTCTACAAGCCAAAATAGATATAAAAGTTCATATTCCAACAGATATTGGCTCTCTGCCTGAATCTATAGACTTGAGTGAAATTGAAACTCAAATATGTGATTGGCAACTTTATAAAACGCAGACTAAAGCTTCAACAGGTCATAGCAAAGTTGAAACTCAAAAATTAGAAAAGCTTGTTACGCTCTATCAAAAAGCAGCTCAACTAGATCCTTTGCAAGGTTTACCACTTATTGCTTATTACCCTTCCGAGCGTTTTGTTCACGAAATTAATTTAATTAACAAAAATAATCCTGCCATTTTTCAAGCAGGAAATGCTTATGAAATTACCACCATTCCATACACAACTTTTGCACGTTTTTTTGAATGGTTTCGTGAAATTTCAGATATTGAAAATGCACAAACTACAGATTTAGTGAATCGCTTAATTGCAAGCCAACAAAGCAATGATCCACATCAAGATTTAAGTTCAGCACTTATTAATGCATATAACCAAATGCATGCGCCAAACTTAACAGCTTTAAAAGATGCACTGGCAATCATATTCCCAGACCTTAGCAACATCTATTTGCAATACTTACCTAAACTTCAACTTATGGTGACGTACCAAGGCAAAATAATGATGTTCCAACAACTTTCCAATAGCTTGAAAAATTGGATTGCTTTGATTGGAGATATTGTTCGTCGTATGTGTTTGCTAAATCCATCAAGCCTTTATCCATGTTTGGAAGGCGATGGCATTTTACTTATTGATGAAATTGACCAACAGCTTGATCAAGATGAATGCTCAAATATTTTAGCTCGCTTAAATAGAGCATTTCCGCAATTACAAATTATTGCGACAGGTAATCGCATAGAATTATTAGAACAAGCAGCAGACTATCAATGCTTACAATTGCAAAATCAGCAATTACATCCAATAATGCCACCGCAATTTAACGTTAAATTTGATGAAATTTATCAAAATTTAAACTTAGATTCAGAAACTTTTCTTTCCGAAGAATCTAAAAATATTGAACATTTAAGTGAACCATCAAATACAGCACAAAGCATGTATGAACTTATTCATGAAAATTTAGACACTGAACAATTGAAAGACCTACTTTTAATGCTCAATAATAAAGAAAGCATAAGTTCCGAACATAAATTACATGAGTAAAACTTATTCAAATTAAGCCCTTGCTTACATTTATTAAAAATAACTCTTCATACAGCCAACCCATAGTCAAATGAACTCAGCGTATAATGTTTTATGTGAGACCGAAAAAGATTGATGTTGTGCCTTGGCTGTAATATGATCGGATTTATTTGCAAATTTTGTAAAAATATCGGATTTTGCAATCATTCCTAAGTTGCGCAATACAACTTACTGTTCATCTAGATTAAACATTTGGCTTTCAAGATTTAGAAACTTGGATAGTTCTTTGCTGTCCTATAATCATTGAAAGATTAAGATTCACGTTAGGTTTTTCGACCTAAATCATGACAATGGATACGAGTGTGCTACCGATTATTATATTGTTACCGTTAGTACTAGGCACAATACTTGTCTCGTGGCTGAAGAAATTCTCGCGCGGGGTAACGGCTTTAGGTGCCATTGGAGTCAGTCTCACAAGCTTAATTTTGTTACTGACTCAAGCCCAAGCCGTATTTAATGGCGAAACCATTATTCAAACATGGTCTTGGTTACCTCAATTAGGTATAGACCTAAGTTTCCGCCTCGATGCACTTGGTTTACTTTTTTCCCTACTTATTACGGGAATTGGTACGCTTATTTTTATTTATGCATATTATTATTTAAGCCCTAAAAACTCTCTCAGTAAATTATATTTATTACTCATGCTGTTTATGGCAGCAATGCTTGGCATTTCCCTATCTAACAATTTACTTTTATTACTCGTATTTTGGGAACTTACCAGTATTTCATCATTCCTACTTGTTGGTTATTGGAGTAACTACGAAGCTGCTCAACGTGGTTCTCGTATGGCACTTACCATTACAGGTATGGGTGGTTTAGCCATGCTTGGTGGCTTTATTTTATTAGGGCAAATTACAGGCACCTATCAAATAGACCAAATTTTAGGAATGTCTGAGCAAATTCAAAGCCATGCTTTATTCGTTCCTACCCTATTATTAATTTTATTAGGTGCATTCACCAAAAGCGCGCAGTTCCCATTTCACTTTTGGTTACCCAATGCAATGGCTGCACCAACGCCTGTGTCTGCATATTTACACTCGGCAACTATGGTAAAAGCAGGTATTTTCTTACTTGCACGTTTACTTCCAATTTTTGCAGGTGCTGCGCTTTACCATAACATTGTCACTTTTGTTGGATTATTCACTTTATGTATGGCAGCTTTTTTTGCCATATTTAAAGAAGATTTAAAAGGATTATTGGCCTACTCAACCATTAGTCATTTAGGTCTTATTGTTTGTTTACTCGGTATTGGCTCTCCCCTTGCTGTTGCAGCAGCAATTTTCCATATTATTAACCATGCAACGTTTAAAGCTGCATTGTTCATGATTGCAGGAATCATTGACCATGAATCTGGTACACGTGATTTACGCAAGTTAAGTGGTTTATGGCAACTTCTTCCATTTACAGCAACCTTAACAATGGTCACTGCTGCTTCTATGGCAGGTGTTCCACTCACCAACGGCTTCTTGTCTAAAGAAATGTTCTTTACAGAACTACTGGCTAATTTGTCGGGTCCTGTCATGGTTGTATCTGCAATTATTGCAACTTTTGCAGGTATTTTTGCAGTGACTTATTCTGTACGCCTTATTCACGGCGTATTTTTTGATGGCCCCGTTGGCAAAAATGTTCCAAATAAAGATGCTCATGAACCTACTTTTGGTATGAGAGCACCCGCAACACTACTTGCAGTATTATGTATTTTAGTTGGTATTTTACCTGCGCTATTACTTGAAAATATTGTGAATAGTACTGCTCGAGCAAGTACACAACTCGCCAATTTTGAAGGTGTGCATATTGCAATTTGGCATGGTTTTAACATGCCATTACTGATGAGTTTTATTGCATTAATTGGTGGTGTTAGCTTCTATTTTGCTTTGGCAAAAGGCGGAAAAATTCGTGAAATTGACCTAGATCCTTATTTAGGAAAATTCCAAGGTCGCGTTTTATTCGACTTATTTTTAAAAAATTTATTACTCAATTCACGCAAATTTAAACGCGCAACTGAAAGTGGAAAATTACAAAGTTATCTTTTGTGGATTGTATTTTTCAGTATTGCTGTTGTTGCCATTCCATTATTCAACTCAGGGCTCACCACAGGAACACGTGAATTAACCCACGCTCCTGCTATTGCTATTGTTCTTTGGCTGCTACTGTTCTCTGCATGTTGGATGATGCTTTGGTTCCACCACGAGCGTATTAAAGCCATTTTAATTAGTGGTGCTGTTGGCTTGGTAGTCACTATTGTATTTGTTTGCTTCTCTGCACCTGACTTAGCACTTACACAAATTACAGTAGACGTAGTAACAACTGTTCTATTACTCATGAGCTTATCGTTACTTCCACAGCTTACACCTTATGAATCTTCAGTGCCTAGACGTTGGAGAGATGCAATCATTGCCATTTCTGGTGGTGTAGGTATCGCTTGGATTACGTGGCTAATTTTAACCCGCGATCACAATTCAATTTCGTGGTTCTTCATGCAACAAGCCATTCCGCTTGGTGGTGGTACAAACGTTGTAAACGTCATTCTAGTGGATTTCCGTGGTTTCGATACATTTGGTGAAATTACAGTATTAGGTATTGCTGCTATTGGTGCACTTTGCTTAATGGATGGTATGCGTGCTCACGGCACAACTACAACACAAGGTCTAAGCTACCGCTTTAACCCATCTCCACTGATGTTCCGTATTACATCTTCTTGGATTTTAGCCTTAGCTTTGGTTGTAAGCCTGTATATTTTCTTACGTGGTCACAATCTTCCAGGTGGTGGATTCATTGCAGGGTTAATCACATCTCTTGCACTTGTTATTCAATATATCGCTTTAGGACAAGATCAAGCAGAACGCTTATTAAAAGCCAAGTCTGGTCGTTTATACGAAATTTGGATTGGTATTGGTTTAGTTATTGCAGGTCTATCAGGTATTGGCGCATGGCTTTGGGGTCGCCCATTCCTAACTAGCGCACATATCTATGTCAGCCCACCAATTTTAGGTGAAATGCATTTGGCATCTGCGGCTATTTTCGACTTAGGCGTTTATATCACAGTTGTTGGCGCGACCATGCTGATGATTTCCGTACTAGGCGACTCACGTCATACCAGTATCACTGGTCCAGTTCCGAAGGGGTGAAAATATGATTAGTTTAGAAATTTTACTTGCCTCTTCAATTGGATTACTCACCGCAACAGGTATCTATTTAATACTTCGTGCACGTACTTTTCCTGTGGTTTTAGGTTTAGCGATGATTGGCTATGCAGTCAATTTATTCTTATTTGCCATGGGACGTATTCAACTAAATGCACCTGCTGTACTGACATCTACAGAACGTGTAACAGACCCACTCCCACAAGCTTTAGTTTTAACTGCAATTGTCATTGGTTTTGCAACCACTGCATTTATTGTGCAACTTGCATTACGCAGTCGTTTTGAAACAGGAACAGACCACGTTGACTCCAAAGAAGAATTACCGCAAATTGACCCACGTGAGGATGAGCCATGATGAATGACTACATCCAATTTTGGATACAACACACACCAATTTTTAGTATTTTAATTCCTGCTTTTACTGCATTTATTTTAGTACTTTTAGGTAACCCAGGTTCAGGTTCGCTTGCACACGACTGGCGTCAACCGTGGCGTCGTGGTATTAGCTATACATCCTCTGCACTCGGCCTTTTTACTGCGGTTAACTATTTAATTTTTGCAAGTAGTGGACAAGTTTCTGTTTATAACTTGAGTGAATGGGCTGCACCTTTTGGCATTGTTTTAGTTCTCGATCAGCTTTCCGCATTCATGCTTGTACTCACCTATTCAATTGCTGTTCCTATTATATGGTACGCAAGTAAAGAGTGGGATGAACGTGGTCGCTACTTCCATGCAATGTTCCATTTTTTACTCATGGGACTTTGTGGTGCATTCCTTACAGGCGATTTATTTAACTTATTCGTATTCTTTGAAATTTTGCTCATGGCATCTTATGTCCTACTTATTCATGGACAAGGCAGAGCAAGATTCCAGCTTGGTATTCATTACGTCACCATTAACCTACTTGCCTCTGCCCTATTCCTTATTGGTTTAGGTATTATTTATGGCAGCGTAGGTAGCCTAAATATGGCCGATGTTGCACGATTGATGCCGTTGCTTGAACCAGATCAGCATAGACTTGCTGTTGCTGGTGGATTACTTCTATTTATTGTATTTGGTATTAAAGCAGCCATGTTGCCTGTTGGTTTTTGGCTACCAAAAACTTATGCGGTTGCAACCACGCCTGTCGCTGCAATTTTTACCATTATGACCAAAGTAGGTATTTACGCAATTTTACGTGTAAATGGTACTGTGTTTGATGATGAATTAAGCCGCTCAATTTTACAAAATCTATTACTGCCAATTGGTTTAATAACATCAATTTATGGTGCAATTTGTGCTGTAGGTGCTGAACGTTTAAGACGTTTTGTTGGCTTTATGATTTTGTCATCTATTGGCACAATCTTAATTGCAATTTCTTTATTCAATACACAAGCTTGGGCTGCTGCACTGTACTACTTAATACACAGCACATTAATTGCTGCTGCATTTTATTTACTATCAGGATGGATTACATCTCAGCGTGGCGAATTTAAAGATCACTTTAAAATTGCACCGCAGATCAAACAACATAAAGTTGTATCTATTACCTACTTTATTATTGCCTTAATGATGGCGGGTTTACCGCCATTCAGCGGCTTCTTTGGTAAGGTATTCTTGTTACAAGCAACAGCTCAATCACCATATCAACTTGTTATTATTATTACTGTTTTAGTAGTGAGTTTGCTTAGCATTATTGCATTCACACGTGTAGGTTTTATTCTGTTCTGGCGTTCGACCAAACCAGAAGTTGATCCTAAAAAGCCTGAATATGCTAAGTATCAAGCATTACCTGAAGTTGCACCAAAACGTAATGATCATGCAATTTACATCTTACTTTCAGCTTTAGTGCTTTATGTTGTATTTGCAAATCCTATTTACCAATACATTTCAAATACGGCTACGCAAATTCAAAATAACGCATTATACGAAGCAACTTTCTTGAAAAAAGATGAGCATGGTGAGTTTATTAGCGTTCAACCTTTTGATGCAAAAAATCTACCTGAAACTAAATATGGTGGTGAAACGGTCGATCCAAATGCACATCTCATTCCTTATGTTATCTCTAAGGAAACGCTAAATGGCGAACACATTTCTGAATACAAAAAGCGTCAAATTTTAGAGCAAGATATTCAAGAAGATCATCCTGAAATAGACCAACTTAAACCTGCGGAGGAGCCATAATATGCAAAAAATATCTTTTGTTGATCGCTGGTTTCCCCACCCTTTAGTATCTGTACTCTGCGGTTTAAGCTGGATTATGCTTGCACAAAGCTTAGAGGCTGCAACCTTAATAATGGCTTTACTTTTAGCTTTTATTATTCCAAAGCTTCTTAGCCCATTCATCGATCGCACACCAAATATTAATTGGATGGAAGCGCTTAAATTATTCTTTGTTGTGGTTTGGGATATTATTCTTTGTAATATCAACGTTGCTAAACTTGTACTTGGTCCAACTAAAAATTTACATCCAAAATGGTTCCGTGTTCCATTAGACACAGAACATGAGGAAGTAAACTCCATTCTCGCGATGATTATTACAACCACCCCAGGTACTGTTACCGCAGGTATTGACCAAGACCGTTGTGATATTTTAGTTCATGCACTTAGTACAGATGACATTGAAAATGAAATAAAGACAATTAAAACGCGATATGAACAACCGCTAATGCGCATTTTTGGCGTAAAAGTAGGAGATAAATCATGAGTATATTGCCCTATGCTTTAAGTATTTGCATGATTGCAATTACCATCTCCATGTTCTTATGCCTTGTACGTTTAATTATGGGGCCTTCAATTGTAGATCGCCTTCTAGCTTTAGATACTTTATTCCTTAATGCAATTTGTTTAATTGTCGTTTTAGGTATTTATTGGGCAAGTACTTCATTATTTGAAGGTGCATTATTGGTTGCCATGCTTGGCTTCGTTTCAACTACTGCTTTGGCTAGATATTTCACATCTGGTCATGTAATTGATTAGGAGCACACACTATGCAACTTGTAATGGAAATTCTTGTTTCAATTTTTTTACTTATTGGTGCTTTCTTTATGCTTATTGGTGGTATTGGCATGGTCAGACTTCCTGACTTGTTCATGCGCCTACATGCACCAACCAAATCAAGCACTTTAGGCTTAGGTAGCTTCTTAATTGCAGCTATTATTTATTCTGCCTTTCAAGGACGCTTTGGTTTTGCAGAAATTTTAATTACGCTCTTTGCGTTTATCACAGCGCCTGTATCCGCGAACTTAATAGCGCAAGCTGCACTTCACTTACGTTTAAGATCTATGAGTGGTGATGTACCTGAAGCAATTAATCGTCCATTACCTTGGCAACGCACACGCAGACGTGCCTTTCATGCAAAAAGCCAATCTACTAAAGATGATATTAACTAAAAATCACCTTTTATTTAGATCATAAAAAAGCCACCCTAAGGTGGCTTTTTTTATAAATCAAAATAACTTATTCATCATCTTTCTTTGCTTCAGCTGGAGGTAAATCCTTCACAGCTTCTGCAATTAGACCAAACATATAGTTACCATAAGCATTTGTCTTATCGTAATGGAAACGCAAACGCGGTGTAATACGCGTTTTAATACGATGACCTAACTCATGACGCAAGAAACCAGATGCCTTGTTTAAAACATCTAAAGTTTCTTTATTTGCTTCTTCATTTTGGTCATCGCCAAGTTCACGTCCCATCACTGTTACGTAAACTTCAGCATATCCTAAGTCTGGGCTAACCTTCACAGCAGAGATGGTCACAAGACCACCTAAGCGTGGATCTTTAAGCTCCTGACGGATAAGCTCAGACAACTCGCGTTGTACTGTATCCGCCATACGCTTTAGACGTTGACTACCCGCCATTAAAGACTCCGTTTAATTAATTTAACATCGTACACTTCGATCTTATCTAGTGCTTTAATGTCTTTATAACCTTTAACCGCAAGACCACATTCCATACCAGCACGAACTTCTTCAACCACTTCTTTATAGCGACGAAGAGACTCAAGCTCACCTTGGAATACAACCACGTCATCACGTAATACGCGAATTGGTTTATTGCGATGTAATGTACCTTCAAGAACCATACAGCCTGCTGCTGCACCAAATTTACTTGAATGGAATACTTCACGTACTTGAGCAACACCAAGAATTGTTTCACGATGTTCTGGCTCAAGCTTACCGCTCATTGCCGCTTTAACATCATCAATCAATTGGTAAATGATTGAGTAGTAACGAATATCGATACTATCTGCATCTGCTTTTTGACGAGCTGCGTTATCTGCACGAACGTTGAAGCCGAGAAGAACCGCTTCAGAAGATTCAGCAAGTGTTACGTCAGACTCAGTGATTGCACCTACGCCCGAACCAATAATACGTACTTTAACTTCGTCAGTTGCAAGATCAGCAAGTGCAACATGTAGAGCTTCTAACGTACCACGTACATCAGTTTTCAATACAACGTTAACGATAGGCACATCTTTCTTGCCCATAGATGCCATGATATTTTCAAGACGCATTGCAGATTGACGTTCAAGACGTTTTTGACGTTCACGATCCATACGAGCATCGGCAACTTCACGTGCTTTTTTCTCATCGCTTACAACAAGAACTTCGTCACCCGCCATTGGCGCTTCTGGAAGACCTAAGATTTCAACAGGAATCGAAGGACCTGCAGATTGAATACGTTTACCATTTTCATCTGTCATAGCACGTACGCGGCCGTAAGAAGCACCAGCAAGCACTAAATCACCAACTTTCAACGTACCGTTTTGAACAAGAATAGACGTTACCGCACCACGGCTGTTGTCTACACGAGCTTCAATAACAACACCTTGAGCTGCACCTTCTTCAGATGCTTTCAATTCTAACAATTCAGCTTGAATCGAAATAAGATCAAGTAATTCGTCAATACCCATACCAGAATGCGCAGAAACCATTGCAACTGGAACATCACCGCCCCATTGTTCAGGTACGATTTCTTTTACAGTTAATTCATTCAATACGCGATCAGGATCTGCAGACTCTTTATCCATTTTGTTAATTGCAACAATAATTGGAGTACCAGCAGCACGAGCATGATCAATTGCTTCAGCAGTTTGTGGCATTACACCATCATCTGCTGCTACAACTAATACAACGATATCTGTTGCTTTCGCACCACGTGAACGCATTGCAGTAAATGCAGCATGTCCCGGAGTATCAAGGAAAGTAATCATACCCTTGTCAGTTGTAACGTGGTAAGCACCAATATGCTGTGTAATACCACCAGCCTCGCCTTGTGCAACTTTCGCACGACGAATACGGTCAAGAAGCGATGTTTTACCATGGTCAACGTGACCCATGATTGTAACAACAGGTGCACGAGTTGACTGAGCACCACGCGCTTCTTCAGCAGCTTCAAATAAGTTATCTTCTGCTTGTGTATCAGAAACTAGAACTGGGTTATGACCCATTTCTTCTACAATAAGTGCAGCAATTTCTTGATCAATCGCTTGGTTTTGAGTAACTAGCTCGCCCATTTTCATGAGTGATTTAATAACTTCACGTACCTTGATTGCCATTTTTGCAGCTAAGTCAGCAACAACAATGGTTTCACCAATTTCTACATCGTAAACTTGTTTCTTAACAGGTTTTTCGAAGCCGTGTTTATTTGAAGAACTTGTTTTCAAACCACGTTTAGGTTGTTTGCTAAAGCTTTGCTCTTCCTGACCACGACGACCACCTTTTTTCGGTGCGCGTGCAGTTGGAGTATTCGTACCACGTTTGATTTCGCGGTCTTCTTTCGCAAATGAATCTTCATATGCTTGACCAACTAAACCAGCCGCTAGTGGAGAATCATCCACTACACGAATAGTTGCAGTTGCATCATCTGAAGAGTATTTAGACGCCATTTGACGCATTTGCTCAAGTGTACGTTGTTGTGCTTCTTCAGCTGACTTACGACGTGCAGTTTCTTCAGCCGCTTTTAACTGTGCAGCTTGAGCTTCACGAGCACGCTTTTGTTCAGGTGTTTCTACTTGCTTAACTTGTGCTTTAACAACAGGTTTATTTGTAGATTTACGCGTAACAACAACAGCAGCTTTAGATACTTCTTGCTTTTCAGTTGTTTGTTTTGCAGCAGCACGCATCGCTTCTAATGCTTTACTTGCACCAGAAGATTGTGATGGTTTCTCAGCTTTCGCTGTAGATTTATTCGCAACATTTTGAGTTGCTTGTTTCGCTTGTTCTTCAGCTTTAGCCAAAGCTTCTGCTTTAATTTGTTCAGGATCTGGCTTAACAAATGTATGCTTCTTACGAACTTCTACATTAATTGTTTTAGCTTTACCTGATGTACTCGCCACTTTAGCGGTACTCGTAGTTTTACGTTTCAACGTGATTTGTCCTGCATTACCTGAGTCTTGACCATGAATTTTCTTCAAATGGTTGACTAAGGTACTTTGTTGTTCAGTAGAAATAATATCGTCAGCTTTACTTTGCGGTAAGCCAGCGTCACGAACCTGTTCCAGGAGCTTTTCAACGCTACGATTCACGCTGATAGCCAACTCTTCAATCGACTTGTCCGTCATATATTACCTCCTAGTTAAACCATGATTCGCGCGCTTTCATAATGAGTTGACCTGCTTTTTCAGCACCTAAACCGTCGATATCTTCGATATCATCAGTTGCTTGATCAGCAAGATCATCAATTGTTACTACACCACGAGCAGCAAGCGCATAAGCGATCTCTTGTGTCATACCTTCCATTGCTAGAAGTTCATCACTTGGATCTTGGATATTTTCTTGTTGTTTCAATGCGTCAGCTAAAGTAATTTCTTTCGCACGACTTTGTAGCATTTCTACAACTTCAGCATCCAACTCGATTTCATCGAATGTTTCAGCTGGTACATAAGCAATCTCTTCTAAAGAAGTGAAGCCCATTTCAACCAATGCCATCGCAAGATCTTCAGCAATATCAAGGCGACCAACAAACATATCTAAATACTGTTGAGCTTCGTTTTGCTGACGAGCACGATATTCGTCTTCAAGCATCATATTTAACTTGTAGCCAGTCAATTCAGAAGCTAAACGTACGTTTTGACCTTGTGAACCGATTGCACGCGCTAATTGATCGCTTGTTGCAAAAATAATATCTGCTGTACGTTCTTCTTCATCAATCACAATACCCGATACATCAGCAGGCTCTAAAGCACTTGCAATATATTGAGCTGGATCATCAGACCATACAACAACATCGATACGCTCACCATTTAACTCTGATTGAACTGCTTGAATACGTGTGCCACGCATACCAATACAAGCACCAACAGGATCAATACGGTGATCGTTTGTTTTCACAGCAATTTTAGCACGAACGCCAGGCTGACGCGCAGCAGCTTTAATTTCAATAATTTCTTCAGAAATTTCAGGAATTTCTTTTGTCATTAATGAAATAAGCATTTCAGGCTTAGAACGTGACAATAATAATTGTGCGCCACGACCTTCACGGTTTACGCTATATAAAATTGCATTTACACGTTGCTTAGGACGAAGAATTTCTTTTGCAATCATTTCTTCACGAGCAAGATAACCTTCAGCATTTTCACCTAAGTCAATAATGAAGCCATCTTTGGTTTGTTTTTTAACTTCACCATAGATAAGTTCACCAACTTTAGCTTCATATGCATCAGCAATTAAAGCACGCTCTGCTTCACGAATTTTTTGAACAATTACTTGTTTAGCAATTTGTGCAGCAATACGTCCGAAGTCAATCGATTCAACTTCTAATTCACGAATATCACCAATTGACCATTGTGCAGGATCTACATCAGAAATCGCATCTTGGCATGCAGGCATTTCGTGATCTTCATCAGCTACAACTTCCCATTGACGGAAAGTACTATAGTCACCAGTTTTGCGGTCAATCTCTACACGTAAACGTGCTTCTTCAGAGCGTGTACCTTCATAGAATTTCTTTTTAGTTGCTGCAACTAGAGCTTGTTCGAGCGCTTCAAAAATCGCATCACGAGGTACACCCTTTTCGTTACTAACTGTTTCTACTACAGTAAGAATTTCGCGTGCCATGAGTCACCTATTTCGTCAGATTCTTATTTATTCAATTAATCTTGATAGATCAAATTCGCTTTATCAATATTGTGACTATCAATGTCCAATACTTGTTGCTTTTCAACCTCAACCTGAATCATTTCATTTTCAAGATCAACAGCGATGAGTTTTGCTTGAAATTTACGACGGTTTTCTACTGCACTAATCAAGCGTAAGGCAACTTGTTGACCAATATACGCTGACATCTGCTCTAGTTGAAAGAAAGGTCGATCCCAACCTGGAGATGACACTTCAAGTGCATACTCACCAGAAATTGGATCATGTACGTCAAGCATCGCGCCTACTTGTTGAGTAACACGTACGCAATCTTGAACGCCAATACCGCGCCCTTGCTCTTCTTCACCATCTTCATTTGTGGTTGTCGCTACGCTTTCATCAACTGCTTTGTCGATATAAATACGTAGTAAAGAACGTTTACCCTGAGGTGTAAATTCAATACCCCAAAGATCTACATTACATGCTTGTACTGCTGGAGCAATAAGATCCTGAAGTACTTGAGTTTTATTTGATAGCTTCATTTACTCTCGTCAAATTTGTGAAATTAAATGGTCAAACGGCTACTACAAGCCAACACAAAACTATTGTAGTAGTGAAACATGACGATTTGACCAAAAAATTGTCGACACTACACGATAGATAACAAAAAAGGGCGTAATCGCCCCATTATTACACAGAAAACCAAAGTCCACTGTGCAAAAAGGCCCACCTTGTTGTGAGCCTCTCTTTAGAAACTTGGTAGCGGGAGCTGGATTTGAACCAACGACCTTCGGGTTATGAGCCCGACGAGCTACCAGACTGCTCCATCCCGCATCAACGTGCAAAAATTATATACAAAATACTAATCATTTTCAATCAAACTTTCAGTTTTTGCCCAATTAAGTCGCACCTTAATTGGAAGTGGTAGCGGGAGCTGGATTTGAACCAACGACCTTCGGGTTATGAGCCCGACGAGCTACCAGACT